>JAEXSY010000147.1 GCA_023440105.1 Bacillota bacterium | reverse complement strand
TCAAGACTTGCTGAGTTCTATGAAAGAGCTGGGAAGGTTGTCTGTGTTGGTGATGATGATAGAGAAGGAGCTGTTACTGCTATTGGAGCTGTATCACCTCCAGGAGGAGATATATCTGAGCCAGTTTCTCAGGCTACCTTGAGAATAGTTAAGGTGTTCTGGGGACTTGATGCTCAGCTTGCTTACAAAAGACATTTCCCATCTATTAACTGGCTTAATTCCTACTCCTTATATCAGAGCAGGATAGATGGCTGGATGGATAGGAATCTAGCAGAGGATTGGAGTAAGCTTAGAGGACAAGCCATGACACTGCTTCAGGAGGAAGCAAACCTGGATGAAATTGTTAGGTTAGTTGGTATAGATGCCCTATCAGAAGGAGATAGATTAAAGCTAGAGGCAGCTAAATCCATCAGAGAGGATTATCTTCAGCAAAATGCCTTCCATGATGTGGATACCTATAGCTCGTTAAACAAACAATATAAAATGCTGAAGCTTATACTCAAGTTTTATGATGAAGGAAGAAGAGCACTAAAAACTGGAGTATATCTTGATAAGGTCCTAGCCATGGAGGTTAGAGACAGGATAGCAAGAAGTAAATATATTGATGAAAAAAACTTGGATAGGATTGATACAATTTCTACAGAGCTTACCTCTGAAATTGATAAGCTTATCAGTGAAGGAGGGGTTATAGATGCTTAAGGAATATAAAACTGTAAAAGAAATAGTTGGACCTTTGATGATAGTTGATGGAGTTGAAGGTGTTAAATATAATGAAATTGCTGATATAGAGCTTCAAAATGGAGAGCTCAGAAGAGGTAGAGTTCTTGAAATCAACGGTTCTAGAGCTATGGTTCAGATTTTTGAAGGCTCCTCTGGAATTAATCTTAAGGAAACTAAGGCAAGATTCTTAGGAAGACCTCTAGAACTAGGGGTATCAGAAGATATGCTGGGAAGGGTATTTGATGGACTAGGAAACCCCAAGGATGATGGCCCTAAAATTATTCCTGAAAAAAGGCTGGATATTGAGGGGGAAGCTATTAATCCTGTAGCTAGAGATTATCCATCAGAATTTATTCAAACAGGTATATCTGCTATTGACGGCTTAAATACCCTGGTAAGAGGACAGAAGCTACCAGTGTTCTCTGCTTCTGGACTTCCTCACGCTGACCTTGCCGCACAGATTGCTAGACAAGCTAAGGTATTAAACTCTGATTCAAAATTTGCTGTAGTGTTTGCTGCTATAGGAATAACCTTTGAGGAAGCTCAATTCTTTGTGGATGACTTTACTAGAACTGGAGCTATAGACAGATCAGTATTATTTATGAATCTTGCTAATGATCCTGCTATAGAGAGAATATCAACTCCTAGAATGGCGCTTACTACTGCAGAATATTTAGCTTATGAAAAAGGTATGCATGTTCTTGTTATAATGACCGATATAACAAACTACTGTGAAGCTCTTCGTGAAGTTTCAGCAGCTAGAAAGGAGGTTCCTGGTCGTAGAGGATATCCAGGATACCTGTACACTGACCTGGCAACCTTATATGAAAGAGCTGGAAGAATAAAAGGAAGCAAGGGCTCTATCACACAAATTCCAATACTGACAATGCCAGAAGAGGATAAGACTCATCCTATTCCAGACCTTACAGGCTACATAACTGAGGGACAGATTATCTTATCCCGTGAGCTCTTTAAGAGAGGGATAATGCCTCCAATAGATGTATTGCCTTCCTTATCAAGACTTAAGGATAAAGGAATTGGTAGGGGGAAGACTAGAGAAGACCATGCAGATACTATGAATCAGCTATTCTCAGCTTATGCCCAGGGAAAACAGGCTAAGGAGCTGGCTACCATCCTTGGAGAGTCAGCCTTATCCGATGCAGATAAGAAGTATGCGGAGTTTGCTGAAGCCTTTGAAAATGAATATGTATCTCAGGGACTTACTACTAATAGAACCATAGAAGAGACTCTAGAGCTTGGATGGAAGCTCTTGAAGATATTACCAAGAACTGAGCTTAAGAGAATCAGAGATGAATACCTTGAAAAGTATTTAGCTGTGGATACAGGAAAGGAAGAATAGCATATGGCTAGGCTCAATGTGAATCCAACAAGAATGGAGCTCACTAAGCTCAAAAAAAGATTAGGGACTGCAACTCGTGGCCATAAGCTTTTAAAGGATAAGCAGGATGAGCTTATGAGACAGTTCATAGATATGATAAAGGAAAACAATAGGCTGAGAAAGTCAGTGGAAGAAGAGCTTTCAAGCTCTCTTAAGGATTTTTTAATGGCTGAAGCTGTTATGGGCTCAGAGTTTATGGAAGAAGCAATTGCGATGCCTAAGGAGCATATTACCCTAGAGGTTACTAAAAAAAATATTATGAGTGTAAATGTTCCTGTTATGAATTTTGTTAGAGATATGGAAGGGGACGAAGGCAGCATATATCCTTATGGCTTTGCAAATACTTCAGCAGAACTAGATTATGCTATTAAAAAGCTTTATGATCTTCTCCCTAAGCTTTTGAAACTTGCAGAGGTGGAAAAGGCCTGCCAGCTCATGGCTGATGAAATTGAAAAAACCAGAAGAAGAGTAAATGCTCTGGAGTATATGACTATACCTCAGCTGCAGGAAACAATAAAATATATAAGAATGAAGCTTGATGAAAATGAGAGAGGTGCCTTAACAAGGCTTATGAAAGTTAAATCAATGCTTGAAGATAAGGCACTATAATAAAATCACCTTCACTTTTTTTGTGAAGGTGATTTTTTTCGTGCATAAATATTTATGTACTATATATATAAATAGAGAATTTGAATTAAAGTATTACATTTAGATAATAATAGAAATAAAACCACTAGAAAGAAGGATAGATATGATTAAATCTATGAATTCTATTAAGATATTTCCTCTCTGTCTTTTACTATTTTTATTTATTTTAACTGTGAGTCCTTATGCTATGGATAATGTCATTACCTTAACTCTTGATAACATAAATTATTCAATAAATATTCCCGAAGGCTGGACCATAAAAGATAATGGAGACTATAGTGAGTTCTTAAGAGGAGATAAAGCTTTAGGTGGCTACTATACAGCTGTTGATAGTGAAGTACTGACAGAGTATAAGCTTGAGGAAATTTCTACAGCGGTAGGGAGGATTGGTATATACAGAACTACAGGTAAAGAGGAGGATAACAAGCTTTATGCTGTATTCTCACAAAATAGCAATAGACCAGCAATTTTTTTGTATACCTCTGAGGATACTCTAGAAAGAGATAAGTTTATGCTTAAGATGCTGCTTATAAATATAAAAGCTCAAGATTAGTTTTCATATTTCTATAGAACAAAATAAAAATAGATGTGCAGTAGGTATGTCATAAAAGCTCACCTGCAGCACATCTATTTTTTAAGAAAATATTAAGGAATAATCATATATTTATTAAGCTTTATAAAATATAATAGCTTTATAATGAAACATGGAGGTCACATATGCACAAGTCAAAATTTAAAACTTTAATTTTATCATTAATACCAGGTTTTGGGCATTATTATATTGGAGCAAACTCAAGAGGGGCTGTATTTACCTTCTCTGCAATAGCTTATATCTTTCTAGCTGAAATGATGAATGGCTATAACTACTTAAGCTATTATTATGGCTCTGGAAATAATTACTCAGAATTTATTTTTGTAGCCTTGGCAGCTTTATGGCTATTTTCTATAATAGATGTACTGACCTTGAGGAAAAAGTTAGTGAATAACAATTATGATGAGCTTATGAATACCTTAGAGAAAGAGAATGAAAAGCTCATAGCTGTGTTTTTGTCCATTATCCCTGGAGCCGGTCATTTTTATTTAAAGAGGAAAAAGGAAGGAATAAGACTGTTATCTGTATTTATTATTATATTTTTAGTATATTCCTTAGCACCACTGCAGGTATTATCTCTTATGATGATATTAGTGATAATTTATACATTAATGAATTTAAAGGAGGTTTTTTCTGAACCTTCCAATGAGGAAGGAGAAGAAGTCATAGAATTCAATGAGATAATAAATTCTTCCTATATGAAATATTTGGGTATTGGTTTTATAGTTTTAGGTATTTTAATATTGTTTAATAAGATAGCATTGTCATTTATTGATACTGAATTATTAAGGGAAGTATTAAGCTATATGAGAGAAGGAATTATTTCTGCTGTACTTATATTACTGGGAGTAAAGCTTATTTTTACAAATAAATTTAGGAAAGGGGACGACAATGAAGCAGTGGAAGGTAGGAACAATTAGTTTAGGAATACTGCTTATATCTTTAGGCATAGCCTGGATATATTCATCAGTAACAGGAGTAGATTTATTAAATTCAATTTTCAAATGGTGGCCAATAGTTCTTATATTACTGGGAACAGAGATACTTATTTTTTCTTTGATACCCAGCAATGAAAATAGAAGGATAAAGGTTGATCCTCTCAGTATAATAATAATTATATTAATAGTGCTTTTTTTAGGAGGGGCACAGATAATAACAAAGGGTATAAACTATTTTGGTAGCTGGGATGGTTTTGAGGGTGGTCATTTCATTGAATTTTTGGATAATAAAAATGTAAATAATTATAGCTTCTCAGAGAGCTTTTTAGCAGCAGAGGTACAAGCAATTGCTATAGATGGCGCTGTAGGAAATGTGGAGGTATTAAAAGGTAATGGAGAAAATGTCACTTTAGAGGTTAAAGTGTATTATGGAGATAGAAACAGAAAGAATGATGTCAGTGAAGAAGAACTACGAAATACTGTGTTAATAGAAAAAAACAGTACCTTAGAAATAAGTACTAAAAAGCAAGGCTTCTTGGATGATTTGAGAGTTAAGTCTATCGATTATGTTATCACTGTTCCCCAAGCCTTAGATATAGACATAGAAAACAATATTGGGGAGACTAAGGTTTCTGGTATTGAAGGAAGGCTGGAAATAACAAGTAATATAGGAGATGTGGTGGTTGATGGAATAAAGGGAGAGGTAACAATCACCAATAATCTAGGGGATACAAAAGCTTATAATATCCAGGGTAATTTTAAGGGCAAAAATGATGCAGGGAGTATCGTAGCAGAAGGTATAAGCGGTAATGCTGATATTATCTGTAGATTAGGAGAAATTGAGGCTAAAAATATAAAAGGTGATACTAGTATAGAAAATAATAGTGGTACCACTGAGTATACTTCAGAAGAGGTTATAACCTCTAAAGTTCATATAACTAATAACCTGGGAGAAGTCATTCTAAATTTAAATAAAAATCAGGAGGGATACTTTGATATTAAAACAGATCTCGGGGATATCAGTACAGAACTATTTGAAAAGGATGTTCAGGGAGAAATAAGTAAATCTCTTAAGAAAAGTTATGGTAATAGCACAGCAAGCTTTACTATAATAAATAACAGTGGAGATATAGAAATTAATAATTATTAATAAGAATAGTCAAAAACAGAGTGTGTTTAGTACATACTCTGTTTTTATTAATATGATTATTAGAATTATAACAATTTCATATAGTTAGAAAGACTTTCCTGCCAGGAGGGGAGGCTTAGCTTAAATTCATTCTCTATTAGTCTCGTGCTGAGGGCTGAAAATTGAGGTCTGGGAGTGAGTGTACTTAAGTATTCCTTAGGGATTTCCACGACCTTTTTATTTAATCTACAGGTTTCTATTACAAAGGATATTACATCTAATTTGCTGGAGTAATTGGAATTAACACAATTGAAGATGCCATAGGATTTTTTCTTCATAATGATGTCTATGGCATCACATAAATCTTCTATATAGGTGGGACTGATGATTTCTTTAGTGCTTAAAATTATTAAGGGATCATCCTTTATTATCTTTTTTATATAACAGTTGTGGCCACCAAAGATCCAGGAGGTTCTGATGATGTAGTGCTTTTTACATATAGTCCTGATGAGTTTTTCTGCAGCTAGTTTAGTTTTTCCAAAGGTATTTATGGGATCACAAAAATCTTCTTCTATATAAGGAGAGGACTTCATGCCATTAAAAACATAGCTGGTAGATAGATAAACTAAGGGTATATTTAAAAAGTCACAGACCTTAGAGATATTCAGGGTACCTAGGGTATTAACTTTATAGGCAGCAGTTTCATCCCTTTCGCATAAGTCTATATCATTAATCCCTGCTGTATGAATTACTATATCTGGCTTTTGACTCTCTATTGTTTTTAATAGGCTCTCACTATTACAAATATCTAAGTCTCTCTTATCTAAACCAATTACTTTGTGACCTTTAGAAAAATATTCCACCAAATATTTTCCTATATTTCCTTTAGCGCCGGTAACTAGTATATTCATTAAATCACCTTCTCATTTTTTGTAAGCTTAATATAAATATATGTTTATAGGGTAAAGTTAATTGACATATTTTCACTAGAATTTTATAATATTATCCATTGAATATTAATAGGAAATGGGGTTGTTGCCATGGAGCCAAAGGATAAGGCATTATTAGAGGAGCAGAAAAAGCTTAAGCAGGTTAAAGACTGGTTAGATTATGAATTAACCAATAAGTCTACCTATAAAGATGCTCTATACAATAAAGTTAAGGAACTGAAAAAGGCTTCAAAGGGAAGCTATAGTGAAGAGCTGGAAAAGGCTAAAACCCTATATGAGATTGCTGAAAAAAACTTCTCCAATTATAGTGAAGCCATGGAGCAACCTTATTTTGCAAGAATTGATTTTAGAGAATATAAGCACCTGCCTGAGACCTTATATATTGGAAAGTTTTCCTTATCTAATGAGAAGACAGGAGACGAGGTAGTTATTGATTGGAGAGCTCCTGTGGCTGATCTTTATTATAGTGGTACAGAAGGTGAAGCATATTATAGAGCTCCTCAAGGGGTAATAAGTGGCGAGCTGAGCTTAAAAAGAAAGTTTCTTTATGAAGAGGGAAAAATTAAAGATATTTTTGATGAAGGCATAAATGAACTGATAATAAAGTCCTCCTTAGGAGAAGAAGCTTTAATAGATGAGTTTCTGAGAATAAATCTTGAGAGCAGCACTGGGCGAAAGCTGAAGGATGTAGTAGCTACAATACAGAAGGAGCAGAATGAGGTAATAAGAGCAGAAAAAAATATACCGATTATTGTTCAGGGAGCAGCGGGTTCTGGTAAGACTACCGTGGCACTGCACAGGCTTGCATATCTACTATATAGATATCAGGGAACTGTTGCAGGTAATAATATTTTGGTTATAGCTCCTAACCTGATATTTTTGGATTATATTTCTGAGGTTCTTCCTAGCCTTGGAGTAGATGAGGTGAAGCAGAGCACCTTTGAAAACTTAGCTAAGGAAGTTCTAGGAATAAAAAATAAGCTCTATACTAAGGACAAAAAGCTGGCTTGGGTTTTAGATAATAAAGATAGCAAGGAATATAAATATGTAATAAATACCAGTAGGGTTAAAGGAACCTTAATATATAAAACTATTTTAGACAGGTATTTAAAAATAGTAGAAAGAAATATGACCTATAATGAACCTATGACCTACGAAAGCAGCGTAATATTTACTGCTGAGGAAATAAAGCGTTTATTTTACAAGGAGCTGGCCCATTTAAATGTCAGCAAACGAAAAGAAGAGCTGCAGAGGTATCTTAAAAGCAAGCTGGAGGGTAGGATAAAAGAGCTTCAGGATAAAAGTGATTTTCAGTATGAATATTTAATTGCCAGAAGCAAGAAGACCATGGAGGATGGACCAGAAAGAAGAAAAAAGCTCGTAGAGATATATAATGATAGAGATGAGAGCAGACAAAGGATAAAGCAGGGAGTAAGGGATGCCTTCAAAAGCTATTTCAATAAGGATAAAAATATAAATTTTAGAGATCTTTATAGCAATCTATTTATTCAGGAGGATTTATTTGATGAAGCTACTGGAGGGATAATTCCAAAGGCTCTGGCTGATTATATGAAGGAAAGCTATAAGAAGTCCCTAGATGAAGGGATTATCGATAGTGAAGACCTCTATGGTATGCTTTATCTTAAAATAATGTATCAGGGGCTTTCTGAGGAATTCAAGTTTGGTCATGTAGTAGTAGATGAAGCTCAGGACTACAGCCTTTTTGAGCTGATGCTTATAAGTAAATTCACCAACTATAATTCCTTAACTATTGTAGGAGACATAGGCCAGGGAATATATTATTACAAGGGTATAAATGACTGGAATACTGTTATTAAAGAGATATTCTCAAATAATGCTGTTTATATGCCCTTAAGTCAGAGCTATAGATCTACTGTAGAGATTATTTCATTGGCTAATGATGTCCTTAAGGAAATAGAAAGTGATTTAATTCCTCCTAGAGCTGTTTTGAGACATGGAAGAGAGCCTGAGCTTATAAAGTTTACAGATAATAAAGAGCTTGGTGCCCAGGTAGATGTCATAGCTCAGAGAATTAAAGACATGGGCAAAAAGAGTGTGGCGATAATCTGTAAGGATATTAGAGCCTCTGAGGAACTTTTTAAAGCTATTAAGGGAACAAGTAAAAACAAGTGGGAAATAATTAGAGACAATAATAAGATTATTTCCATGGACTTAATGATCATACCTGCCTTCCTTACAAAAGGCTTGGAATTTGATTGCTCCATAATATATGATTGCAGCAAAGAGGTGTATAAGAAGGATAAAGAGGATGGAAGACTTCTATATGTAAGCCTCACCAGGGCACTTCATGAGGAATATATAAT
>JAEXSY010000146.1 GCA_023440105.1 Bacillota bacterium | reverse complement strand
GTTTGGTACTCCTAGTCTTGAACATAAATTCGATATTAACAAAGAAATCACTGAGGATACCTCTGTTTTTGCTGGTTTTGTAAAGTTTACTGAGGATACAAGAGAATTTGCCATTGTTGGTAGCGGTAAAAGTCCAGTTTTAATATCCTCTAACTGGGGTAAGGAAATAAAGGATGAACACAAAATGACAAAGGAAGAGGATGCTGAAGCAAATATTTATACTATAACCCTTGACTTAGTAGAAGGGGATGAGTTTCAGTTTGCTATAAATACTGAATGGAATAATCAAAGAGGCTTTGGATATCTGGAAACTATACAGGCTGATGGAAAAGAATACTTTGAGAACTCAGGAAGCCTTGGAGATACAAGCTCTAAGCGTTCAAATATAAAGGTTGCTGTTGCTGGTAATTATACCTTTACACTAACTACCTATCCTTCTGCTGATGTTTATGAAGAGGATAATGTAAATTATACTGAGGAAAATAAAGAAGCATTTAATACCAATCCCTTTGACACAATTACATGGAAATACAATGGAGAAGGCTCAGGAGCAGCTGCAGCAGAAACAACCTACTATATAAAGGGTGCAGAAATAACTGGCTGGGCTGATAAATATACAGAAAAAACTGCTTTTATCAATGAAAATGGAAAGCATACCCTTATAATTCCTTTAAAGAAGGGAGATGAATTCATGTTCACTTCCCTTGTTAAGGCAGGAGATAGCTCCTCTGCAGGTACTGAGTATATCCGTCACAGCAATATAAAAGCAGATGATAGCAAGAGCTTAGGTTTTGTAGAAGGAACTGAAAGCAAAAATTTAATTGCTAAGGAAAATGGAACCTATACCTTCACTTATGATCCTGAGACTACAGTTTTAACCGTTGACTGTGATACTTCAAAGTTCATAGAAGAGCATGACTATTATATAAAAGGCTCTTTTGGTGGAACTAACTGGGAAACAGAGCTTAAGGAAGAATATCAGCTTAAGGAAACAGAAAAGGGCTCTGGAATTTATGTTTTAGACTCTGTTACCTTAGCAGCTGGTGATGAGCTGGGAGTTCAGTCTATGATATTAAATGCAGCTAAGGATGGTCTTGCTGCAGATAAGGCAAGGGTGCTGTTTATGGATTATAGCTACTTAGCACCAGCAGGAGAGGGCAATAGCAATGGAGACTTTGAAGGAAAGAATGGAACCGCTGGCAATATAGTGGTCTCTAAGGGAGGAAGCTACAAGGTGACCTTTAATGCTTATACTAGTGAGATAATTTTTGAAGGTAAATAATCATTGCTAGCATTGAACTGTAACTTATAGAATATGCTTCTAAAATAAAGTAAATAAAAAGGGCTGTACCAGAGTATCAGTGGAGCAGCCCTAAAGTTTACTGCTTATATTATTATGTCGTGGTCGCTGACAGGAACTCTACTGCTTACTAAATCGATGCACTCCATCAGCTTGTTTAGTTTATTTTCGGAAACCTTCGGGTAGTAATAGATATCATTAGTGTCCTTTAATAATTGATGCAGGGTATAATCACAAATTAGTAATTTCTTACCTAGAAGGCTTTTAATATCCTTAAAATCATTTACATAAATAATTTTATTAAAGATTCTTTCTAATATTATTTTTAATTGGGAATTATCCGTTTCTATACAAGCAAAGGTAAAGTCTTCACCTCCAAAATAATCCTTAGCTTTTTCATTGATTTCATTATAATTAGAGTTAAGCTGGAAAAATAAAGGGTCGTTTATTACACAGTCCACTGCCAGAAGAGGAATAAAGTTTCTATCTCCTATGATGTGGAAATATTCCTTGGAGATATCATAGCAGATAATAGCAGCAGCACTATCAAATCTCTCCTTATTAGCCTCAGAGAGATAGATTAAATTATAATCTTTTTTTATAAGCACAGAAGCTAAGGTATTAATAAAATACAGCTGCTCAGATCTCTTTAGAGGAGAAGCCTCTGGTGAGATATAGAGAGCTATATTATTACTTTTACTGGTTACCAGCGCCTTAGCAGACTGGTTAGGAGTATAGTCTAGAAGATTTATTATTTGTAAAACCTTTTTTCTAGTTTCCTCACTTATACGCTGTTCCTTGCGGTTATTAAGTACGTAGGAAACGGTGGCAACTGATACCCCAGCTTCCCGTGCTATATCTTTTATAGTTATTTTATTGTTCATGTTTTAACTATATATTAGTTTTACTGATATTGTCAATTACTATGCTATTAACAGCATTTGTAGCAGAATAAACATTAAAAAATGCAGAAGGAGTATTATCTATGAACGAACGGGCAATTTTACATATACCAAATTCACAGTTCTGCTTTCCCATAGGGGAAAAAGAAATTGTTCTTAGAATAAGAGTTTCCAATGAGGATAATTTTAAGGGTCTCTGGGTTATCCATGGTTATAAATATGATTATTCCTTTAAGAGGGAAGAAACCAAGATGGAAATAAAGTATAGAGACAGGCTTTATAGCTATTATGAAGTTAAATTGAAGGTATCAGATGTAAGATTTGCTTACATCTTTAAAATAGAAGAAGAGGAGAGAATTCTTTACTATAGTGAAGATGGCATTAGTGAAAGCTATGATTTCAAGCTAAGCTTTTACAACTTTTTTCAGCTGCCCTATATAAATCAAGCGGATTTATTTGAAACGGTAGATTGGATGAGAAATGCAGTATTTTATCAGATTTTTATAGATAGATTTAGAAGAGGGGATTTGGACAAGGAAGACTCCTACATAAACCTCAAATGGGGAGATATACCTAACCCAAAAAGCTTTGCTGGAGGAGACCTTAAAGGAATAGGAGAAAAGCTAGATTATCTGAAATCCTTAGGGATTACAGCTATATATTTAACACCTTTGTTTCAATCAATTTCCAATCATAAATATGATACCATTGATTACAAGAAAGTAGATAGCCAATTTGGAAGCAATGATGTATTAAAGGAACTGATAGAAGAAATTCATAATAAGGGTATGAAGATAGTTTTAGATGCAGTTTTTAATCACTGCAGCATGTATATGAAGGAATTCCAGGATGTTATGGAAAAGGGGAGGGCTTCAAAATACTTCCACTGGTTTCTTATAGATGGAGACAAACCTCATTTAGAAGCAATGAACTATCAATGCTTTGCCTCCTGTAATTACATGCCAAAGCTAAACACCTCTAATCCTGAGGTACAGCAGTTTCTTTTAGATATCACTGCCTTTTGGACGAGAGAGTTCAAAATTGATGGCTGGAGATTAGATGTCTCCGATGAGGTATCCCATGACTTCTGGAGGGTCTTCAGAAAAGAGGTTAAGAGCATAAATGAAAGCTGCGTAATCATAGGAGAGAACTGGCATGATGCTTATCCATATCTTATGGGAGACCAGTATGACAGTATAATGAATTATTCCTTTACTAAGGCTGCTCTTGATTTCTTTGCTAGGGGAGCTTTGAATAGCAAGGAAATGGCTGAAAGATTGAATTCTCTTCTCATGAGAAATAAGGAGCAGGTCAATAGAATGATGCTGAATCTATTAGATTCCCATGATACTCATAGATTTTTTACAGAGGTCAACAAGGACAAGGATAAGGTTCTTGCAGCACTAGCAATAGAGATGGTATACCTAGGAGCACCCTGTATTTATTATGGTACTGAAATAGCCTTAGAGGGAGGCTATGACCCTGACAGCCGAAGGTGCTTTAACTGGAATGAAGAACAGTGGGATAAGGGGTTTATGGAAAAGATTAGGGAGATGATTTCCTTAAGAGCTCTTGATGAAGTGATGTTTGGCGATATAGCTATTTATGAAGAAAATAACCTGCTGTGCTTAAAACGCAGCTATGAAGGTAAGGAGCTTCTTTTACTGATAAATAATACAGATGAGGCTGTAGAGTTTAATGATGTCTCCTCTTTGAAGAAAAGAAGCAGTATAGAGCTTGTAGCGAAGAATAATATCCAAGACCTTAAAATTGGTGCCAAAGGTTATGCGGCTATAAGATTAGAAGATTAAATATAATTTATTAGGAGGGAACCATGATTAAGAGAATTATCAGCGTATTTTTGGTTTGTACATTAACTATTCCTCTTCTGGCAGCCTGCAGTAGTGATAAAGAAGGCTCCAAAGG
>JAEXSY010000135.1 GCA_023440105.1 Bacillota bacterium | reverse complement strand
GAATAGACCTCTGCAGAAGAGAAGGGATAGATTTTATCCTGGCTGTAGGTGGAGGAAGTGCTATTGATTCTGCTAAGGCCATTGCCGCAGGAGCTTTATATGAGGGAGACTTCTGGGATTTTTATAGTAAGGATATGTCTGTACGTAATGCTCTTCCTGTAGGAACAGTACTTACTATATCTGCAGCCGGCAGTGAAGGTTCACCAGATACAGTTATTACCCATGAGAATGGTATGCTTAAAAGAGGAGCTTCTGGAGAAGCCCTAAGACCAAGATTTTCTGTATTAAATCCTGAGTTCACCTGCACCCTTGATGCATATCAGACAGCCTGTGGTGTTACAGATATCATGGCTCATGTTTGCGAAAGATATTTTACTAATACTAAGAATGTGGAAACCACCGATAGATTATGTGAGGCTGTATTAAAGGCTGTTATAACAGAAGCTCCTAAGATTATTCATAACTTAACGGATTATGAGGCAAGAGCTAACCTTATGTGGGCAGGAATGATTGCTCATAATAATATAGTTGGTGTTGGAAGGGAGCAGGACTGGGCCAGCCATGGTATAGAGCATGAGCTTTCAGCTCTTTATGATGTAGCTCATGGAGCAGGGCTTGCAGTTATATTCCCAGCCTGGATGACCTATGTAATGAACCACGATGTAAACCGCTTTGCACAATTTGCTGTTAGAGTATGGGACTGCGACATGAACTTTGCTAATCCTGAGCTTACAGCATTAGAAGGAATTAAGCGCTTCAAGGAATTCTTAAGAAGCATAGGCATGCCTACAAACTTTAGAGAGTTGAGAGCTGAGGAGAAGGATATACCAAGGATGGTGGAAACCCTAGGAGTTACAGAGGAAAGAAGAATAGGAAGATTCGTACCACTTAGTCCTAAGGATGTAGAAAATATCTATAGGCTTGCCTTATAGAAAAATATATAAAAAATGGGAACCGGAGCATATAATAATATCCTCTGGTTCCCTTTTATTATAATTTAAGTTTCATCATCTTTATCAGTCTTTTTGCCCTTTGTATTGTTATCTTCTGTGGTGGTGCTATCTGGATCTTGTAGTAGCTGGTTTAAATATTCTTCTAAATTCTCTTCTGTCAGATCCACATAATAGTTTGATTCCTCTTCCTGTAAAAGCTCCTTTTTCAGCTCTTCGTCTAGGAGCATTTGATCCATGGCTTTTAGAAGGTCTTCTTTTTTAATTTCAGCATCATGGAGCTCCTGCTTTAAAAGCTCCTCTTCATAATTGATTTCTCTGCAATTATAAAGGCTTTCTAGGTGTTCTATAGCCATTTTACAGTTTTCTAAGGAGGTGAAGCAGCTGACCTCTCTAAGCTCCTGCTTATCTGTTTTATAGTTTTCTCCTATCATAGGTATAGGCTTTGCATCAAATTCCTGAAGAAGGGCTTGATAGGATTCTAAGGACATATAGGAATCCTTTGCTTCATAGATATCAGCCCTTACTTCTGAGCGAAACCAACCTATTATATAATAATCCTTAAGCTTAAGGATATATCTATCTTTATATCTCATAGGAAATCTGTGATCTAAGTTCATTTTTTTACTACCTCCTGGGTAAGAGCACTATAATTTAAATTTCTGCCAAGAATAGTTGTGTTTTTATATGATAACATAAAATTTTTATTTTGTTACATTATTAGGTAATTGTATATAAAACTTTAAAATTTACAAAGGAGCCTATGAGAGAAAGTTTCCTCATAGACTCCTTTGTAATTAACTGTTCATCTTTTCTATCTCTGCCAGAAGGATTTCCTTAGGATAGGAGACAGCCTTTGCTACACTGCCTTCTTCGAAAGGAACTGAAAGATTTGCTACCTTTAGAAGCTCTAAATAGCTCTTGCTGGCTCCAGCTCTGCATAGGTTTAGATAATCCTCCCAGGCTTTTTCTTTATTTTCCTCAAAGCGTTTTTTAAGCTCCATGGCACCCATGGTAGTTAAGGTGTAATTTATATAGTAGAAGGGATATAGGAAAATGTGAAGCTTATGATACCAGAAGCCTCCTCTGCCCATGAATTCATCCTCGTTGTATTTTCTCCAAGGCATGTATTTTTCCTCGAGCTTATGCCATTCATAGGTACGTTCCTTTGGAGTTAGCTCAGGATTTGCATACATTATGTGCTGGAATTCATCTACAGCAACACCGAAGGGGACAAAGGTCATAGCTTCCTGTAGATGAGCAAATTTAAACTTATCTGCCTTATCACCAAAGAACTTTTCTGCATAAGGATAGGAGAACTGCTCCATAGCCATGGAATGTATTTCACAGATATCAGTGCTTGGACTAAAGTATTCCGATATCTTTTGATGTCTCATAGCTTCGTATCCAGCAAAAGCATGACCAAGCTCGTGGGTTAATACCTGCATATCACCTATTGTATTATTAAAGCAGGAGAATACAAAAGGCGCCTTATAATCTCTAAGTGAGGTCATGTAACCGGTAGAAGCCTTATTAGGCTTATTCACTAAATCCATCAGCTCATGATCTATCATAAAGTCTATAAATTCACCAGTTTCAGGACTTAAATCATGATACATCTTTCTTGCTTCTTCAACTAAATAATCCTCATCACCTATGGGTTCTGCATTTCCATCGGGGAAGATGAACTTTTCATCATAAACCATGAGGCTGTCTACTCCGATTCTCTTAGCCTGAGCTTCATAGAGCTTTGAGCAGAGAGGAACTATTTCCTTCCTTACCTGCTCCCTAAAGGCTGCAACTTCCTTCTGTCCATAATCACCTCGGCCCTGATTAAGATAGCCAAGAGGAATAAAGTTTTCATATCCAAGAGTCTTACCCATTTCATTTCTTATTTTCACAAGCTCGGCAAAGATTTCTTCCATCTTTTCTTCATTGCTGTGATAAAAGTCAGAATATGCCTTGAAGGCCTTTCTTCTCATTTCTCTATCAGGATGTTCAAAGTATTTTTGAACTCCATAGAGGTTAAGAACCTTCCCATCAAAGTCTATTTTAGCCGTAGCCATAAGCTTTTGATAGGCGTTGGTAAGCTTAGCTTCCTCCTGCATATATGGAACTAGCGCTGGATCGAAGCTATCTAAGCCTCTCTGAATTCTCTTAAGGAGCTCTTCTCCGTACTCTTTATTTATATCCTCTTTATAAGGGCTTGCTAATAGAGCTTTATTGAATTCTGTAAAGTTAACGGTCAGTAGTGGAAGCTCGTTATCTATCACTTCATTTTCTTTTTCATAGAATTCATCAGTAGTATCTAAGGTATGTCTGATAAAAGCTATAACTGCTTGAGTTTCAAATTTTGAAGTAAGCTCTTCCATGGCAACCATTGCTGCCTTTACATCCTCATAGCTTCCAGCGTTTTTTACCTTTTCTGTGAGCATCTCACTTTCCTTTTTGAGCTTTTCAAAATCAGGACGTTTATACTCTAATGTCTTAAAAGAAAAATCTCCCATAAAGTCATCTCCTTAGATAAATAGAAACATACAATATGTTATCTAAATATTTATAATTTTTATATATTATTCTAACATATTATAAAGGAATTTTTAACCATATAAATATAAATAATAATTATTTTCAATAAATAATTATAATCTGTTAAATACACCAATCTAAAGGGTGTATCTGAAGTTGTAGCAATCGGGTACATCTTCAGCTATATAACCAGTATCATGAAAACCAGCCTTTTTGTAGACATGTATAGCAGCAGTATCATTTTTCTTGACACAAACCTCAACAGAGGAGTACTTTCTCTCATCCTTCAAGATATTAAGGATTTTCTTAAGGGCGAGAGTACCGTATCCCTTTCCTTGAAAACTAACATCAATCATAAGCTGCTGTAGCTCATAACATTCTGGTTCTTCATCCATATCTCGTACCATTGCAATCCCAACAATATCTTTTTTGCAGGTTATTGCAAATACTCTTCCTCGACAGTCTCTATACACATACCCCCTTGCAAGAATTCCTAAGGGAGATGCAACAAACCCTTTTTGTTCATCGGAAACCTTTAAACGTACCACTTGGAGCCAATTGCTTTCATTAATTTCTTTTAAATCAATCATTATATATCCTCCACAAATATAATTGGAGGGTTATTTTCTATAAGCCCTCCAGCGATCTTTTAATACAAGACTATAATTCCTTTTCATAAATCATCAATCCTTTCTCTTATAATATTTATCATAATGCATAGGCAGTATAATAGCTTAACTTAATATAGTAAAGTTTAATAAAACTAGATTTGGTTGTTTATAACCTATCCAATACTATTATAACGATTACACTAAGTATAAAAAAGGTTATTTATGAAATATTTGTAAATATATTAATATTCAGATATAATAAATTTATATATTGGAATTATTTTTTATTATTTGGGGTGAAGTGTATATGTCGATTTTTATGAAAATTGTGGGGTTTTTTAAGAAAAGTTATTTTGTAATATTCTCATTGATTATCGCTCAGATAGTGCAAGCTTATTATGGAAAGTGGTATGGTGAGGCTGTATTCTGGATTATTACTGCTGTTATCAGCGGCATTAAGTACCTCAAGAAGAGAAATGCCACGGCATTGATTGAAACCTATCTCGTAGAAAAGGACTTTAAAGATTATAAGCTTTTAAAGGTTGAGGAGAAGGAAAATGGTCTCTGGAAGGCAGAATGTATGGTGTTAGACTATGAAAAGTATTATGATGATTTAAATTTTGATATTGAAATTGATACCTGGAGTGGAAGATATTCTGATAATTTTGCTGAAAAAGAGCAGGAGCACTTTTTGGAGTACGCTGATAGGGAGAAACAGCTAGAAGCTTTGAGTGTTATTCAGGAAGATGAAATAAATGAGCCTCAAGAAGATATATTTGAAGTAATATAAAAAATAGTTCTATCGAACCTTATTGAGACTGCTAGCTCTATATAGTAAAATGAACAGAAGTAAAAACCGGAGCTTGGGGGGATATAATGGATAATTACACAAAAGAACAAGTGTCAGAAGCCTTGAGGGTAGTAGCATCAACTATTAGTAGGTGTGAGAAAATACAGCCTAAATTTGCTCAGGGGACATCTCAATACACTCTCATTAGGAACAGGATAAAAGCACTATATATCTCTAAGGCTTTGATAGCTGCTGATAATACTATAGAGGAATATACTGCAGAAGAGTTGATGGCTGCATTACCGCCAGTAACCTCCATTATCAGCAAAACAGAAAAGGCGCAGAGTAAGTATGAAGAGGGTACTGCTCAATATAAGCGGTTTGAACCTACAATTAAAGCAATGAAAATATCAAAGTCATTGATAGAAGATGAGCTTTGTCATAGAGAAAACAAAAACCCGCAGTAGCGGGTTTTTGCTTTTTAAAGGCTTACTTCAATTATCTTTTACTTTTCTAGAATCTCCAGTATCTCTCCAATATATAGGGTATGGTAGTCCTTTAAAGGATACATCAGGCTGTCGTACTTAGTCTGATCAAAGTCTGAAGGAGAAAGATCGCTGTGAAGGAGCTTTTTGCACACCATAACTAGCTTAGCTTCCTGAAAATAGGTTGTACCGGAATGAAAGACTGGTGTGAGTTTTGTTTCTTTTATCTTGTCCACATCTCTTCCAGAAACCCTGCCGCATAGTGCTAGGGCTTCTCTGTATTCTTCTGTAAAGAAGCTTAAGGTGAAGGTATCATTCTTATCTAGAAATTCTTTAGTGTATCTGGTAGGTCTTACATAAATGGTGGCAGCATTCTTATTCCAGAATACTCCCAGACCTCCCCAGCTGGCAGTCATGGTGTTGAAGCCTTTTTCATCTCCAGCGGTAATAAGAAGCCAATCCTTACCTATAAGGGTGAAGGGATTGGTGGTAAAGGTATTAGGATCTACGGTTTTAAAGGTCATTGATTATTACCTCCCAAGTTTTTATTAATTATTTAAAAAAGCCATAAGGCTATCATAGCTTTCCTCTGCACACTTATAGCCAGCTTCGTAGAGGGCTGTAAGCTTTTCTTTATCCTTTTCTATTCTTCCTAGCTTTACTGGTTCCTTAGGTTGTATAACAAAAGCACGGCCAGCCTTAACCTCTTTTTCTATTAAGTCTAAGCTTTCATTATAATTAATGTGCCTCTTTTCTATAGTTTCAATAAGCTCAGGATAAGCTTTATATTTTCTTTTGATTATAGGAAGCATTTTATTGGGACCCTTTCTATAGCCTTTATGTTGGGTAAGGATAATTACGTTTTTAGAGTTGCCATCCTCTATAGCTTTACCCAAGGGGATAGAATCTGCTACTCCTCCGTCTAAGTATTTTTCTCCATTTATTTCTACCATTCTAGCTAGAAGAGGTAGTGAGCTTGAAGCTCTTACAGCTATAATATCCTCATGAAGGTCCTTGATGGTTATGTATTCAGCCTTCCCTGTTTTACAGTTGGTTACTACCACCTTAAAAATTGAAGGGTTATCATCAAAGGCTTCATAATCATAGGGATGAAGCTTGTTAGGTATCTGGTTATACATTAAATCTACTCCAAAAAGATCTCCTGTTTTAACTAAGCTGTAAAAGCTGCAGTAATTTCTATCCTTTAAATAATTTACATTGGTCTCAAAGGCTCTCTTTCTCTGCTTTGAAAGATAGCTGCAGCAATGGCAGGCTCCTGCTGATACTCCATAGCAAGTATCAAAGAATATGTTCTTATCTAAAAAGAAATCAAGTACTCCAGCAGTGTATACTCCTCGCATACCACCACCTTCTAATATAAGTCCGTTAGCTTCTGTCATGAAAACACCTCTTTATCTGCATATGATAGCATTAAGTAATAAAAATATTATAACATTTCTTATAAAAGTACTCCTTTATTTTTCCCTGATAAAGAAAATTTATTTTACATAGATTTTACTTTAGCTCCCTTAGCTTTTTACATAGGGCTTGTACAATGTAAATTGTAAAGAGGATATGTAAAAGCAATATCAAGGAGGAAATGATATGAAGTTAAATAAACTATTAAGTGCAGCAATTGCTTTATCATTAGCGGTAACAGTTCTTGCAGGATGCTCCCGTGGAGCTGAAGGCTTTGATGAGAGTGAACACATAACAGTGGTGTCTAGAGAAGATGGCTCTGGGACCAGAGGGGCCTTTGTAGAGCTCATGGGAATTGAGGAAAAGAAGGATGATGGAACGAAAACAGATAGAACCACAGAGGAGGCCAATATAACCAGCAAAACTGATGTAATGCTCACTACCGTTTCTGGAGATGAATATGCTATAGGCTATGTATCTCTTGGTTCTTTAAATGATACAGTAAAGGCTTTAAAGATAGATGGCGTAGAAGCTTCTCCAGAAAATATAAAAAGTGGTACTTACGCCGTAGCAAGACCTTTTAATATAGCAGTTAAAGAGGATATATCAGAAGTAGCACAGGACTTTATAGATTTTATTTTAAGTTCTGAGGGACAAGCTGTAGCATCCAATAGCTACATTGCTATAAATGATGCACCAGAAGCTTACTCAGGAGATAAACCAAAGGGAAAGATTGTTGTAGCAGGCTCATCCTCTGTAAGCCCAGTAATGGAAAAGCTCAAGGAGGCTTATGAAAAGATAAATACTAATGCAACTATAGATATTCAGACCACTGATTCCACTGCAGGTATGACTGCGGTTATGGATGGAACCTGCGATATCGGTATGGCCAGCAGAGCTTTAAAGGATAGTGAGCTAGAGTCCCTTACCCCTATTGCTATAGCTATGGATGGAATAGCAGTAATATTAAATAACGAAAACCCATTTGACGATATCTCC
>JAEXSY010000121.1 GCA_023440105.1 Bacillota bacterium | reverse complement strand
CCTAGAAGCCTCATATTGATTCCGAAGCTGGCCTTGGGAGGAAGTACATTGTAGGCCTTGCTGCCTTCCATTCTAGTGACAGCTATCGTCGTCCTCATCATAGCATTTAGCTCTCCCCCAGCCTTCTTACAGATAATATCCAGAACAGGAGCAAACAGCCAGAGGTTAGCAAAAATCATGCGATATAGAAAGGTAGAGCTTCTTCCTAAGGTATCAAACATCTCAGCTACTGGCTTAGTAAGCTGTCTCCTAAAAGGATGATTTTCTATACGAACTACAGCCTCACTTAGCTGTCCCAAAATCGTTCGGACAGGAGGTGTAGAAGCATGTCCTCCACCAGAAGTCATGGAAAACTTCATGTTAACTCCGCCTTTTTCACCAATACCTATGAGGGCACATTCCTGGTTAACACCAGGAAAGACCTTATCAACTACAGCACCACCCTCATCTAAAACAAGAGCAGGCTTTATTCCCTTATTCTTTAAATAGGATACTATATCAGCACAGGAAGCACCATCGATTTCTTCTTCTCCAGAAAAGGAAAGGTATAAATCATTTTCTGGCACATAACCATCCTGCAGCAGCTTTTCTAAAGCTTCCATTATAGCGCAGAGAGTACCTTTAGTATCTAAGGTTCCTCTTCCCCAGATGCATTCCCCTTCAATGATCCCTTCAAAGGCTGGCTTAGTCCATCCCTCCTCCTCTACAGGTACCACATCGTAGTGGGACATGCATACAGAAGGCTTTTCTGAGGATTTCCCTGGTAAGTAATACAAAAGTCCCGTCTTACCTATCTTCTCCAGCTTACAAGCTTTATGGATATTAGGGAATCGTTCCACTAGGAGATTTTGAAACTTAATAAATTCTTCTCTATCAACTAGCTCTTCATCCCTGTTAGAAATGGTTTTGCAGCGAATCATGTCAACTATATCCTTAACTATCTTATCATTATCTAGCTCTATAGAGTCTTCTGTGACAGGAGCCATTGGCACCGGCTTAAATCTTATGGTTCGTACTAAAATAATTAAAATAAATACTGTAATAATTGCTAAAAATATGCCTAAAATTATCTGGGAAGTCATTATATCCAACCTTTCTTATACATCACTCTTGCTGCAAGAAGCGCTATGAGTACTCCCACAGGGACCAAAACTCCTACTGAGCTTGCTAGAGAAGGTACTGCCAGAAATAGAATGATCATAAATAGAAGAGGAGCAACAGCTAGTTTCCAGTTTTTGCTCACATATACTACAGCAAGTCCACCAAAAAGAGCTGGAAGAATATTATCAAAGGCTGGTGTTAGTGCTGGTGAGTTGAGGATTGGTGTTATTAGGGCCAAAAGACACACACCTATTACCAGCACCAGTGTTGTCACTATAGACGAGGTTGCAATTGCTATGGTAGATATTACTTCCCCTTCTTCTGTGCCGGGCTTTACATTAATATTTTCCATGGCGGTAATGGCACTAGGCGCCTTCAAGCTGGTTAAATTACCTGTAACAAAGGCAAGATAAGTTCCTCCTACTCCAAGCATAGGTGTGTATGTAATCACTTCTATAACACCCACAGTCCAGTAAATTGGTGCTACCCCTAATAGTCCCTTAAGCACTGCTGTAGCTTGAGGCCATGCATCATAGCGCAGGCAAATTGCCACGGGTACCATCATTATTACAACCACCGCTGACCAAATCCATAACTTCCCGTATCTATCCGTTTCTTTCATATATTCACTCATTTTTCTGTCCTCCTTAGCTGATTACTGGTGTAATAATAACTGCAAAAATCATAGCACCCACCATGCTTATTGCCATGGCATAGGTCTCTAACCATTTCATATTAAACTTTTTAATAAGTATGCCGCAGATCCCCATAAGAGAAGCAGAGACCAATAAGACAAAAACAGGAATCCATCCGCTAATTCCTCCTCGGACATCAGCAAAAACCATTCCTAAGAAAGCAGAAATCATTCCTAGAAACATGGAGGTCAAAAATAAATCTCCCCATTTGCTGTCTTTGTTCTTTATCTTAACCATCCCCCCCTGAATCTTCTTCATAAGGATTGGAGGTAAAATTATGCTTGGTAATATTCCAAGGGTCATTACCCAGGCAATAGCTGCGTATACCTTCGGATCTGTTATAATTTCTGATAGAGATATGCCCAGAGCATTTGCTGTAGATGTAGCTGCAGGAAGCTCATAGGTAAGAGCACCTATGACACTCATACGAATCCAGGGAAGTGGTATCCCTAAAAATTTGGACAAGGTTACGATCCCTATTAAAATAGATACTGCAGGAGCCAAGGTAAACACCGCAGTAGAGGCTATGGTCTTCCTTAATTTACTGCTATCAATTCCCAGCTGCCTTCCCCTGCTATAGGCCCGTCCCAGAAAAAATATCGATTGTGCCAGCACAAAAATTATGACACCGATTGCAATGATATACAAAAATAAGCTATTAGTACTAAATCCCATCTTCAATTCCCCCTTCTTATTTATATCGTATAAAAATTAATACTATTTACCATTATATTAACCTTCTGTCAACGACATAACAGATATATTATATATTCGCCAAGGAAGTGTGTAAATGAAAATAAAAAAGCCACATCAGACTTTGATTAGATAATTATCAACTGCTACTAAATCTCACTGATGGAGCTACATTTTCAGAATGTTTTTACTACAATCGATTACTTGTAAATCTTTGTTTTTTATTTTATTTATAAAGATGATATAGTAATTATTGTGTACATATATTATTTTAAGACTAGAGGCTCTTCATTCTCCTTAAAGTTATGCCTCTAGTCTTATTATTTTCAGAATATTTTCAATTAATCGATTACTTGTAAATCTTTGTTTTTGTAATAGCTATTTTTGATGCTATACTTTATAAGAACATCTTTTTAATCTTTAAACCAGAGGCATTTTTCAATATCCTTGTTTTCGCCTCTGGCCTTTTTGTTTTCAGATTTTTTTATAAATCCTATCCGTTTTAATATACCATTATTTTACTGTAATGAATATAAGAACAGCTTATTTATAAGTCTAATAATTAATTCTCCGCATGCCTAGTCTTTAACTCTGCTATATTGGCCTCTACCCTCTTTTTGCTTAAAGGATAGATTAATAATAAACTTAATGCCACTAAGAAATAAAGAATTGCTGGTATTAAGGTTGCAATATTATAGATACCATCGAGAACTTCCTGAGTTTGAACTTGCTGAGCAGAATTAAATCCAATAAACTGGAGAGCCCATCCACCCAGTCCACCAGCAACAGCCTGTCCAAGTTTACGTGCAAAGGAATATGCACCATAAACAGTACCATCTTCACGTTTTCCAGTTCTAACTTCCTGATCATCGATAATATCTGTGATAAATGCCCACATAATCAGATTATATATACCAAAGCCTAAGAAGCCTATAACATTGATGATGATGTACACCCACATATTGTTTGTTTTTAGTACAAACAGCAGGAAGCAGGAAACTGCTCCACAGAGACAGCCAAAAATACCTACTTCTCTTTTACCAAAACGCTTGCTCACTGGTACTGCAAGAGGAGCAAGAATGAATCCAGGAAGCATACTAACGGCGCTCATGATTGCAACTCCACTTTTATTCTTAAAATAGTCAATAAACAGATACTGATTAATAGCTTGATTTAATAGCTGTGCTGCAAGGACACCTATTGTGGCAAGAACTATACCAAGCATAGCTCGGCTGGTTACCAATGACTTAAGTGTATGTAAAATACTAGTGTCTTCTGTCACAGGATGTGGTTTTACCTTTACACGTTCTGTAGTGCTATAATAGCATATAAGATAGCAAATAACAGTAATCACAGAGAATAATCCAGCTACGAAGGTAAATCTAGCTCCCTGTACTATCTGATTTCCCGCTGCATCAGTAGTGTAAATAAGCATTGGTGTGCCTACACCGATAACTAGATTTGTAATTGTTGATCCAATGCTTCTGAAGGTGGATAAGGATGCACGATCATCAGCTTCTGCACTGAGCACTGATGCCATTGAGCCATAAGGAATATTTATTGCTGTATAGCAGATACTTCCCCACAGGATATAAGTAGCAAACATGTATACAATTCTTAAAGTCATTGAAGCATTCGCCATAGAACACTGATACATTAAAAAGCTGGCCAGTGCAACAGGACCACACATCCATTTAATCCAAGGTCTGAACTTACCGTCCTTGGTAGGTTTCTTTTTATCAGCAATACGTCCCATAGTTATGTCCGTAAAGGCATCAAGAATACGTGAAACCACGAACAATGTACCTACTAAACCAGCATGAATTCCAAGTACTTTAGTGTAAAACACCATAAGATAAATACTAGCAAAGGTAAAAGTAAAATCGTTACCAAAGTTACCAAACATATAGCCTATCTTGTCTCGTAACCCAAAGGGTCGTTGATTTTGTTTATTTTCCAAAGTTATCATTCCTCTTTTCTTTAATATCCCCCTCAAAATGAGAGTGATATTATTTTATCAAAGGATACATAGCTTATATTAGTAATATTTTTGGCTATTTAAGTATATTCTTGTGTAATTTTTTAATTCTTTTCGAATTGAACCAAAAAAAGCCCTACAGATTTCTTTTTAAAAATCAGCAAGGCTTTTCTATTTTCATTCTAATATCATAGCTTTAATATATTTATTAGTAAAATCCACGCCAAGCCGTAGTATGTCACAACAGCCACCAAGTCATTAATAGTTGTGATAAGTGGACCAGACGCCACAGCCGGATCGATTTTAAGTCTTTTGAATATCATTGGTATGGCAGTACCTGCTATACTGGATATAAATATTGAAAATAATAAGGCAATTCCAGTACAAAAGGAAACAGAGAAAGACAGCATTGCCGATTCTCCTTTAAGGAGGAAGAGATATAGACCGATAATAACAAAGGACAATATCCCTATTATTCCACCGTTAAACAGACCCACACGGGCTTCTTTTGCAATAAGTAAAAATTTCTGTTTACCACTAAGCTGTTCATCCATCAACACCCTAATAGTAATAGCCAGGGACTGTGTTCCCACATTACCTGCCATATCCAAAACCAGTGATTGAAAGCTCACTATTAAAGCTAAATTCGATATAACTTCTTCAAAGATACCTACAACACTGGACACAATTAGTCCTAGTGCTAAGAGTATCACCAGCCACGGCAGGCGTTTTCTAACACTCTTTTTCAGGGGTTCCTTCAAATCCTCTTCGGAGGAAAGGCCTGCAAGCTTTGCATAATCATCTCCTAGTTCATCATCAACAACCTCAGTGATATCTTGTGCCGTTAATACTCCTATTAGCTTTTTACTTTCATTCAAAACCGGGATAGAATCCTCTGAATAGTCCTTAATATCCTCGATGCAATCTTCTATAAGTTCATTACCATAAACATAAGGATAGGATATCATTATGATGGATTCAAGGGTAGTTCCTTCTCTTGCAATAATAAGATCCTTTAAGTCGATTGCTCCCAATAAGGTTTCATCTTCATCTACCACATAAATGGTGGAAATATTGTCGTTATCCGCTGCTTGTTCAACCAATTCTTTCATAGCCTGACGTATGCTTATACCGGTGTGGATTGAAACATAATTTGTGGTCATTTTGCTGCCGATTTCCTCTTCACGAAAGGAGCTTAGCAGTTCAATTTCTTCTTTAGGGATATTCTCAATCAAATCTATTAGCATATTCCGTTGAGATATGTCCAGATTACGAAGATAATCAACTGCTGTTGTTACCTCAAAACGATTGAGCACCTCAACTTTTTTGTTAAGATCAAGCTCGCTGATATACTCATATAGATTATCGGAGTATTCCAATACATCCGATAGTATTTCTGTGTCCAAAAGGCTATAAAGCCTTCTTCTCTCATCCTTATCAAGGAGTTCCAAAGCATCTGCAATGTCGTGCTCATGATAATCTAGAATTCTCCCCAGCATCAATTGGGGAGTTATAGGGCTTCTGATGATTTCAGCTATTTCTGTTTTGTAATCCCTGCGCTGTGCAATTACGATGTTTCCAATTTTCATTGTCCGTATCCTCCTTTACTCATCAAAAAGTATGACTTCTGTTGATTTCTTGTGGTAAAGGCTGGGCATAGAATATTTATCTTAAGTAAAAATGGGCATAAAAATACCACTGTGCTTACAAAAGTACCTTACTCTACACTTGCCTCAGCCAATGTAGGGTAGCTTTAGTAACGGACAATGGTAACCATATGTTTAGCTAGTAAAATGTGTTCAGAACATAGACGATTCACAGTCGCACGGGTTCTGACAACCTATGACTACCTTGTCCAAACTTTCCCCACAACTACTACCGTCCATATTCTCACCTCACA
>JAEXSY010000070.1 GCA_023440105.1 Bacillota bacterium | reverse complement strand
GATTTCAGCCTGTCACCGTAGGAGAGCCTACTAAGGAAGAAACTATAGAAATCCTAAAGGGTCTCCGGGATAAGTATGAGGCTCATCATAGAGTTAAGTTTACTGATGAAGCACTACTAGCTGCAGTGAACTTATCTGATAGATATATTACAGACCGTTACCTTCCTGACAAGGCCATTGACCTTATCGATGAGGCAGGTGCGAAGGTTAGGATTCAAAACCTTACAGCACCACCAGATTTAAAGCAGATAGAGGATGATATAGAAAAGGTTACAAAGGAAAAAGAAGATGCAATCAGTGTTCAGGACTTCGAAAAGGCTGCTTCCTTAAGGGATAGAGAAAAAGAATTAAAGGAAAAACTAGAATCACAGAAGAAGCACTGGAATACTCAAAATAGCTTCCAAACTCAAGAGGTAGGGGAAGAGCAGATTGCGGCAGTAGTTGCAAAGTGGACTAATGTTCCGGTAGAAAGGCTTACGGAAAAAGAGTCAGAAAAGCTGATGAAGCTGGAGGAAATTCTCCATAAGAGAGTAATAGGGCAGGAGGAAGCTGTTAAGTCTGTTGCTCAAGCTGTAAGAAGAGCAAGAGTTGGACTTAAGGATCCTAAAAGACCTATTGGCTCCTTCATATTCTTGGGACCTACAGGAGTTGGAAAAACAGAATTATCTAAGGCGTTAGCTGAGGCGATGTTTGGTGATGAGAATAATATAATTAGGATTGATATGTCTGAATATATGGAAAAGCATACGGTGTCCAGACTCATAGGTTCTCCTCCAGGATATGTAGGTTATGATGAGGGAGGTCAGCTCACCGATAAGGTAAGAACTAAACCTTATTCTGTTGTCCTATTTGATGAGATAGAAAAAGCTCATCCAGACGTATTTAATGTTCTTCTTCAGATTTTAGAGGATGGAAGACTCACTGATGGTAAGGGCAAGACTGTGAGCTTTAAGAATACCATAATCATCATGACCTCTAATGTTGGTGCTCATACTATCAAAAAGCAGAAGACCTTAGGTTTCTCTATAGCAGATGAAGCAACAGCAGCTAATGATTATGAAAAGATGAAGGATAATATAATGACTGAGCTGAAGAATTCCTTTAGACCAGAATTCTTAAATAGAATCGATGATATTATTGTATTCCATCAGCTAGAAGAGAAGGATCTTCAAGAAATAGTAAAGCTTATGCTCCGTTCTGTAGGAGAGAGGCTTGAGGATCAGGATATTTATATTTCCTTCGATGAAAAGAGTGAAAAACACTTAGCTAAGGAAGGCTTTGATATAACCTATGGTGCAAGACCTTTAAGACGAATGATAACAAAGGTCGTAGAGGATAAGCTTAGTGAAGAAATGCTCATGGGGAATATTAAAAGAGGAGATAAAATAACTGTTACTGAAGAGGAAGGCAAGCTGATGTTTAATCACAGCAAATAAAAACAATAAATAGGTGCCAAATAAGGCACCTATTTTTGTTACACACCTGGATTACAATAAGAATTCAGAGTATAAAGTTCTATGGATTCATATTAGAATAAAAACTTATAATATTTATTAAACAATACTCATCTCCCCTTGATTTTTTAATTTTTTTAGTATATTATAAAAATATACCCCCTAGGGGTAATAGGGTAATATTTTTTTCAATATTAGCTAAAACTAACGGAGATGAAATATCTACAAGGAGAATGATTTATGAGTAAAAAAATTAAAGAATTGGACCTTATGATTATAGGTGGTGGTCCTGCTGGACTAACAGCGGCAATATATGCAGGTAGAGCGAAGCTAAACACACTTTTATTAGAGAATGAGCTGGTTGGTGGACAGGTAAGAAGCAGCTATACCATAGAAAATTATCCAGGCTTTAAAACAATTGAAGGTGAAGAACTAGCTGATAGAATGAGAGAACAGGCAGAAGAGCTAGGAGCAGTTATTGATGAATTTGATATTATAGAAAAAGTATATTTGACTAATGATGACAAGGTTATAGAGACAGGTAGCTACATCTATAAACCTAAGACAGTAATTATTGCTACAGGGGCTACTCCAAGAAAACTTCCTATACCAAATGAGGAAAAATTCTCTGGAAAGGGAGTTCATTACTGTGCTGTTTGTGACGGTGCTGTTTATGAAGATAAGGTTATAGGAGTAGTAGGAGGCGGTAATTCAGCATTAGAGGAAGCTTTATTTTTAACTAAGTTTGCTTCTAAGGTAGTTATGATTAGAAGATATGATTATTTCAAGGGAGAAAAAGCTACCTTAGAGGAAGTTTTAAATAACCCCAAAATAGAAATTATGTATAATCACGATTTAGTTAATCTTGAAGGAGACAATTTCGTTGAAAAAGCTATTATTGCTAATACCAAGACCGGAGAAGAACTAGAGATGCCAATAGATGCAGTCTTTGGTTATATAGGAACTGTTCCTAAGACAGAGCTTTTTAAAGGCTTCATAAATCTTACTACCCAGGGGTATATTCCCACCGATGAAAATATGCAGACTAACGTCAAGGGAGTATTTGCAGCTGGAGATGTAAGAACTAAATCCTATAGACAGATTACCACTGCCGTAGCTGATGGAACAATAGCAGCTCTAGCAGCGGAAAAATGCATTTTAGAGAAGGGGAGATAATATATTATGATTAAAATTTACTCAACAGAATGGTGCCCATGGTGCGTAAAGGTAAAAAAGTATCTTGATACTAAAGGTCAGAGCTATGAAGAAATAAATGTTGCTGATGCAAAAGAAGATAGAGAAGAGGTCTTTAGAATTTCAGGCCAGAGATCGGTGCCTGTAGTTGATATTGATGGAACTATAATCGTTGGTTTTGATAGAGAAGCAATTGATACAGCCTTAAACCTCTAGAGAAAATAGTTTCCTTTACAAGATAAATTTACAAACTATTTAAAAATTACTAATAGAAACAGCAGTAAACTAAAGAAAAGGAGGTTGATTTATGTTTAATGAATTGTTTGAAGAAAAACACACCTACAGAAATCTTGTAGGAGGGAAATGGATTGAAAGTAAGACTGGTAAGTTAATTGACATATATTCTCCTATTGATGGTTCCTTAGTAGGAAGAGTGCCTGCTATGAGCAAGGATGAGGTAAACCATGTAATAAAAATTGCTAATGAAGCACAAAGGCATTGGATGAATTATCCAATGAATAAAAAGGCAGAGATATTGTACAGAGCAGCAGATATTCTCGATGAGAGAGCTGAGGAAATGGGTAAGATATTAACTTATGAAATAGCTAAGGATAAAAAATCCGCTATAGGAGAGGTAAACAGAACTGCTGATTTTATTAGATTTACTGCAGATGCAGCAAAATCCTTAGAAGGAGATGTACTCCCTGGTGATAGCTTCCCGGGGACTAAGAGGAATAAGCTTTCTTTTGTAAGAAGGGTTCCTCTCGGTGTGGTACTTGCTATTTCTCCTTTTAATTATCCTATTAATTTATCAGCGTCTAAGATAGCTCCAGCTTTGATGGCTGGTAACTCTGTGGTGCTTAAACCTCCTACACAGGGAAGTATATCAAGCTTATTTTTAGCTCAGGTATTTAAAGCTGCTGGTGTTCCAGATGGAGTATTAAATACAGTGACTGGTAGGGGTAGTGAAATAGGTGATTATATAGTTACTCATCCTGAAATTCACTTTATCAATTTCACTGGAAGCACTGATGTAGGCGCTCATATATCAGATATTATTTCTATGAAGCCGGTTCTTTTAGAGCTGGGTGGTAAGGATGCGGCCATAGTTCTTGAGGATTCAGATTTAGAGCTTGCTGCAGATAATATAGTTTCTGGTGCCTTCTCCTACTCAGGACAGAGATGTACTGCTGTAAAGAGAATTTTGGTAGTAGACCAGGTAGCTGATAAGCTAGTAGAGCTTCTAACAGAAAGAATCAAAAAGCTTAAGGTAGGAGATCCTAGAGAGGAAGGAACTGTGATTGTTCCTTTAATAAATGAAAAAGCTGCTGATTTTATTATGGAGCTAGTAGATGATGCTCTTCAAAAGGGTGCTACAAGAGTGTATGGTGAAAAGAGAGATGGAAATCTTATTGAGCCTATGCTTTTTGATAATGTAACCTTAGATATGAGAATAGCCTGGGAAGAGCCCTTTGGACCAGTCCTTCCTGTTATAAGGGTGAAAAATATGGATGAAGCTATTGACATAGCTAATAAATCTGAATATGGGCTTCAATCCTCAGTATTTACAAAGGATATTGATAGAGCTTTTTATATTGCTGATAGACTAGAGGTGGGAACTGTTCAGATTAATAATAAAACAGAAAGAGGTCCTGACCACTTCCCATTCCTAGGGGTTAAATCCTCTGGTATGGGCACACAGGGAATAAAATACTCCATTGAAGCCATGTCAAGACCTAAAGCAGTAGTATTAAACTTCAATAAAGAATATTAAACAAAATAAAGACCGATAAGCCTATAAGCTTACCGGTCTTTTCTATAAACATCAAGTCTAAATAATTATATATTCAACG
>JAEXSY010000065.1 GCA_023440105.1 Bacillota bacterium | reverse complement strand
TCTGTATAGGCTCTGTAATCATTCTTACAGCAAAGAAGATCAGGAGGGAACCAATAATCATGCTTGTGGAGAAGGTTATGAAAGCATAAAACTTCAAGGCCATTGCCTCTGTATTCTCATCGCTTTCTGTAACTATAAGATAATAATCATCCAGCTTTGTCATAGAAGCATATTTATGTCCTGTATCAATATAATTGATAAAAATTACCTCTCCATCAGAAAGCAACTTCTTTTCCCTACTGCTTAATCTTAACTCTTCTGCCTCAGTCTCTGTAAGGAAATTCACCTCATATAATACTGTATCTAAAACATCCTTAATTTCCTCAACAGCTAAACCATTATCTTTATAAAGCTTCTGAACTGAAGCGGTCATCCCCGATAGCTTTAAGTCCACCTGTTTTTCCACTAGATCATTAGAAAAATGTGACATTAGAAGAAAAGTCACAATGCAGGAAAATACTATTATTCCAATAAACAATATTGCAAAACGAACTCTTATAGAGCCCTTCAGTTCTTTATACTTAAGCTTCATAGGTATTTCTCCGCCTTATAACCAAGTCCTCTTATAGTTATTATCTTAAATTCATCGAGATATTCAAATTTCTCTCTGAGTCTTTTAATATGTACATCAACAGTTCTTTCATCCGCCTCAGACTCCATACCCCAGATTTCATCCATAAGCTGCTGCCTCGTAAAGATTTTCTTTGGATAGCTGAGTAGCTTATATAATAGATAGAATTCTTTTTTAGGCAGCTCATATATCTCCTCAGGAGTTTTGACCGTTAGTGTATCCTGATCCAATATTATATCTCCAATTACTAGCTTTCTCTCATTATTAATTTGAGCTCTTCTAAGGAGTGCAGCTACTCTTAAGAGCATTTCCTGCATATTAATGGGTTTTACCATATAATCATCAGTGCCCAGTTGAAACCCCTTCTTCTTATCCTCAAAGCTTTCCTTTGCCGTAACTATAAGAATAGGTAGGGTATAGCCTGACTCCCTCAGTGAAGAAACAAGCTCATAGCCATCCATATTTTTCATCATAATATCACTAATTAATAAATCTATATGATGCTTATCAATGATAGTCAGAGCTTCAACTCCGTTATTTGCAGTAATAACCTTATACCCCTCCTGCTCTAAATAGGCAGTCATGAGCTTTCTTAGATTCTTGTCATCTTCAACTACTAAAATCGTAAGCAACCTTTTCACCTCTTAATAGATTATAATATTACTCATACTAATTATAACTCAATTAACAGTTTAGTTTATTACTATGAATTAAAAATGAATAAACTGATTTTCAAAGACAATCCTTGAAAATCAGTTTATATTAGTTTAGAACCTTTTTATAATAATCCTTTTCTAAAACCTTGGCAGAGTATATAAACATGTTGTTAACCAGCTTGTTCATATCATTTATATACTCTTCTGTTACCTCTGTTCCCTTAAGACTTATGGTCTCACCGGTCTTGCTGTTATACATTATTTCATCGGTAATAAAGCTTCTGTTATTAAATACAACTAAGGGCTTTGAATCAGATAGAATATCCCTTCCCATTAAAAGCCGAGAATCATATTCAAGACCAAAAAGATTTGATACCGTTGGAATTATATCTAGGCTGGAGCAATATTTATCCACAATGATAGGCTCCTTTATACTAGGAGACCATATAATCAGATTACTCTTATACATCTCAAAATTTTCCTCAATCCTGTGACCAGCCAACTCATCAAGCTTGTCCTTAGGAAGTCCATAAGGATAATGATCCGCACTTAATACAATCACTGTTTTATCTGCCTTACCGGCTTCCTCCAAAGCATTAATTAAATATTCTAAAGCTTTATCCAGCTCTATATTAGCAGCAATATAAGCCTTACCTTCTTCAGAATACGGCAAGTCCTGAACCGTCTTCCGGTTTTTATAAGACATACTGTTACCCATAAAGGTATAGTTCATGTGTCCACTGACCGTCATGTAATAAGCGTGGAATTTTTCATCATTTATATATTCAGGAACCGTAACCTCAATCATTTCCAGGTCTGATTCAGGCCAGGTTTCCTTAATCTTTAAACCGTTCCCTACCCCTTTATAGTCATATCCTAAATTAGGATGAGATAAATCTCTTCTATAATAATTATAGGTATGATTATGGTATGCTCTAGTGTTATAGCCTAGATTTTTAAATTGATTACCCATAGCAAAGGGTAAATAGTTATTTGAGGATTCCTTCATGCTCCAGACACCGCTTTTTGGAAGCATACCTAAGGTAGCTACATATTCTCCGTCGCTGGTGCTTACCTCCCAAATAGGGTTATAGAAATTATTAAAAACAAAGCCTCCATTTATCAGCTTATATAAGGTAGGTGTAACATCTTTTCTTACTGCATAAGGGGAAAATCCCTCTGCTGTAAGGAAAATAAGATTATAACCCTCAAAGATTCCTGTGTACTGATTTTTATCGCTAGGAAGCTGACTCTGGAAATAGAGGTGCATGTTTTTTACTACCTCATCCTCTTCTTCCCTTATTAGGGCGTCAAAATCTATATTTAATATATTGGAAGAGGTATCATAGGGTGGAGCTTCATCTCCTTTGTCATCGTCAGTCTCTCCATCACCTATCACTGGAAAATCTGTATCTAAATCCACTTCCTTATCTCCAAATAAGGTTCTTCTAAAATCCAAGGTTACTGTTGCTATATTTCCTAGCTTCTCCATGGACATTTCCATGATAAAGTTATTATATATAAGATCATAGGGAGAATACATTCCCCTATCACCTATACCTATAGCAAGTACACATACTAAAGCAATTAATACGTTTCCAAGAACTATTATACCACCATTGATAAGGGGTATTTTTTCAAAGGTAAGTTTCTTTCTTCCATATACTACTAAGATAATAACCGGTAAAAAGAATAATATAATATATATAATATTAGCCTTTATAGCTGAGAATATTTCTCTATAAAATTGAAGAATCTTTCCCGTTCCATTTCCTATGGAATATATAGATAAAAAAACCTTAAAAACATAATAGTAAACTTCCTGAACCGCAAAACACAGAGAAAGTAAAGCTGTAAAAACTATAGATAATATATAGTTTGCTTTTTCATTAAAAATTTTTGAAAATATTCCTATAATTCCACCTATAGGAATAGAGAAAAGCAGAGGATATATTATGTTGCTGTCAATCCCTTTAAACACTGATACATGAAGGAGAATCTCTAGATAAATAACAGTCACAGTATAAAATATAATATTCTTTAAAGGTAGTATTAAATCTATTGCTTCCTTTCTCTTTCTAATATCACGTCTTTTTTCCACTTCATTACTCCTATTAATAGTATTTATGAATATATATCCTCTAAGTTACGAAGAAATATAACACTCTATATATATTTATACGAATTTAACTATTTAATGCTCGTGCTATAAATATTTTTAATCATTTATAGTGCTTGATTATCCCTTGAGTTCCTAAATCCCCAAAGCCTTTTTCTTCCAAATCCTCATAAATATCAAGGACTGTTCCTAAAACAGGTAGGTCTTTATTAAATCTAAAAGACTCCTCCTGAGCTATTTTCATGTCCTTAATAAAATGCTTCAAATAAAATCCAGGGGCATAATCCTCCTTATACATTTTAGGACCAAGATTAGCTAGCTGCCAGCTTCCTGCAGCCCCCTTGCTTATAGTGGCAATAAGCTTTTCCACATCGAGACCAGCTCCTTGAGCATAGGTAATTGCTTCGCAGACTCCTGCAACAGCTCCAGCTATGGCAATTTGATTAGCCATTTTTGTATGCTGCCCCGCTCCAGGTC
>JAEXSY010000061.1 GCA_023440105.1 Bacillota bacterium | reverse complement strand
TGACAGGCACATGAGTTATGACTTATACTGCATATACCTCTTTTTATAAGTTGTTGATTGAAAACTAAAGTCCATTTGCTTTGAGCTAGTTTAAATGGTGTATTTCCATTTAGGCTAGCTCTTGTTGTACTGTTAGCATTTGTTATCATTTGGGCATTATGTATTCATGATAGTGAATTTGATTTGATTATAGGATTAGCATAGGTGAATATATAGCTGTAACGGCGTCTTTATAATATAGGACCTTGCCGTTTTTTTTTTTTTAATTATTAATATCTATAAGTTAGTTTTAATAAACTTAATATAAACTACAAGTTTGCTATAGGGAGTGATGAAATGGAGATAAGAGAGTATTTTCAAATAATAAAGAAACGCTGGCTTTTGGTCACTTCTATTACACTTTTTGCAGTATTAATCACTGCAGCTTTAAGCTATTTTATTATCAAGCCAAGGTATAAAGCAGATATTTCAGTAATTATAGGAAGCACATCAAACGGTACAGGAGACTACTCTCAGGATTATAGCTCTACCCTCATGTATCAGTCAATTGTAAAAACCTATACTGAAATAGCAAAAACAAGGCTTGTAGCTGAGGATGTAATTAAGGCTTTAGACTTAGATATAGCTAGTACTTCTTTAATTAATATGGTATCTGTAGCTGTAAAGGGTAATACTGAGATCCTTGATATTGCTGTGGAGTCTGGTGATCCAGGCCTAGCAAGATCTATTGCTAATCAATATGCAAAATCACTTAAAAAGATTAGCCATAAAATAAGAAGAGTTGACAATGTAAGTCTTATGGATGAAGCTGTACTGCCTATTTCACCAGATAGTCCAAAGCCCATTCTTAATATTGCCATAGCATTGTTTTTAGGATTAATGATATCTATAGGAGTAATAATTCTTATTGAGTATTTGGACAATACAATAAAGAGTACTGAGGAGATTGAGAAGCTCTTAAATCTGCCTGTGCTGGGCTCTATTCCCCTAATAACAGATGGAGAGGAGAAATAACAATGATAAAAGATGTAATATCCTTTGATAATCCTAAATCTAGAGCTGCAGAGGCTTTTAGAACCTTAAGAACCAATATACAATTTTCATCCTTTGATGATGGCCTTAAGATTATTGTAGTATCCTCTGGTGCACCAGGAGAAGGGAAAACCACTGTTCTTACAAACCTTGCTACAACCATGGCCCAAAGTGGAAATAAGGTTCTTATAATTGATTGTGACTTACGAAAACCTTCTATACATAAAAAGCTTGCTTTATCCAATATGGAGGGATTAACTAATATTCTAACTCAAAATAAAAAGTTTGAGGAATGTGTTAAAATCAGTGAACAGAGAAATCTTTATGTAGTAACCAGCGGCCCATTGCCACCTAATCCCTCAGAATTATTAGGCTCTAAAAAGTTTAATGGTTTTCTAAAGGAGCTTCGAGAGATATTTGACTATATATTAATTGATGCACCTCCTGTTCTAGCAGTAACTGATGCTCAGATACTTTCTACAGTAGCTGATGGAGTCCTGCTAATTACTGTTTACGGAAAGACAGACAGGAACTCAATAATAAAAAGTAAAGATCTTTTAGATAAGGTAGGAGGTAAGGTAATAGGTTTTGTTTTAAATAAAATTCCAGAGAAAGAAGACTCATATTATTATAGTAAGTATTACATCGCTAATGAAGATGATTAAAAAAAAGAGATGGATAGAGAGTTTAGCTTCGTTAGACGTGAACTTGAAGTTTTAGGGGATAATACTCTGAAACACACAAGTCTTGATATATCTTTGCCTGATAGCTAAATTAATTAAAGCTATCTCTTGGGCTAGTTTGAATGGTGCATTCACCTTTAAACTAGCCCTTGCTGTACTGTTAATATGGTTCATCATTTTCTGTGGAAGAAGAAAGGATAGTTTAAAAGCCCTACTGCAGGAGTATGACTGTTTTATGATAAAATTAAGATTAGAACCTCATTCCTCACTGATGCTCTAAGAAAGGTATTATACCTAGCTACTGATTTAACGAATAGTGTGTCGTAAATCCTATTTTTTCTAGTGCAAGTCATCATCTCCCTTTAATTTTTTGAGATGATTCTTCATTTATATCAATACGATACATTAGTACTAATAGATATTAATGAAAAAATACTTAATAATTAATGAACTTTATTTGGCATTTTTGTAATAATTACTTGGTAAGCTACAAATTTATAAAGTATAATATTGTTATAATAAGTTTTTATTAAAAAATGTGTATCATACTTAAGATTATTGGAGGTTGAATATGAAATGGATTAAATCCTATACAGTGTTGCTATTATCCTTTTCATTAATGTTTTTAGCTGCCTGTGGAAAAGCAGAAAGTGAAGCAAATGTAGAAAGCTTGCTTACCATACCTGATGTTGTTAACATAGAATTGACTGATGGAAAAAGTGTATTGACAAATATGGGTTTACTTCCTGTTATAGAATATGAATATTCAGACTCCATAGAAAAGGATAAAATCGTACGAACATATCCATCTGTTGGAAGCGGTGTTGATAAAAACTCAAAAATCACCCTTTATGTTTCAAAAGGACCCTCTCTAATTCACTCTAAAGACAGTGTTATTACATGGTATAATATCAGCAATCAACAAGATGATTGGCAATTTAGCAGTCCTTATATTTCTGAAAATATCCTTTATATAGAGTGTTATGATGTGATATTTGGTTCCGCAATGATATGGGAAGATAGATACAATGAAGGTTTTGGCTTTGGTACGGCATCAGTTAATGATACCTTTGATAAAGTAGTACCTGTGGATATTAAGTATGAAAAACAAAGCTATGGTGCTGGTGAGGCTCAATCATTTACATTAAGTATACCATTATCTGATTTAGAGGTTGACAAGCCTACAGATTTATATTTGAGATTAGGTACAAAAGTAAATGGTAATTATAAAGAAATAAATATTAACTTTTCAATTACATGGTAACTATAATTACAAACATAACCACCATTGACATAACGTCTTAAAGGCAATAAAGTTTACAGGTTTAATATACCTACATAATCTATAAAGGAAATTATTAATATTGAGATTTAAAAGTATAGAAAAAAGCTTAGATTCCAATGCGAATCTAAGCTTTTTTCTATGTTTTATTGTGAAGGTTTACTATTTTATTAATTTTTGTGATTAGATGGACTCTTTTTTTATTATAATCGCTTTAGTTAAATACTCACAAAATAATAACAAACAATAAATTTCACACTACCAAATAATAATAATATTGACATTAAATAGAATATTATTTATAATTTACAATATATTTAAAGTAATCTGATAATTTTTACAATTAATTCTTAAATATGGGAGGCTGATATATGTACCGTTTTAACAAGGAAGAGTATTTAGATAGAATGCAATGGTATGTAGATGCTCGGTTTGGTATGTTCATTCATTGGGGACTTTATGCTATTCCTGCTCGTGGTGAGTGGATCAGAAGCTACGAAAGAATCACCAAAGAGGATTACATGGAATATTTTCATGAATTTAATCCAAAGGACTTCAATCCCAAAGAGTGGGCAAGGTTAGCAAAGGAAGCAGGGATGAAATATGTGATATTAACTGCTAAGCACCATGATGGCTTTTGCCTCTATGACAGCAAGCTCACAGACTTTAAATCCACAAACACAAAGAGCGGAAGAGACTTTGTTCGTGAGTTTTTAGAGGCTGTAAGAGCTGAAGGGCTCAAGGTAGGCTTATACTTTTCTTTAATAGATTGGTACCATGATGACTACCCTCATTTTGGAGATAAAAATCACCCCATGAGGGACAACCCCGAGTATCAGAATGACCATAGAAATTGGCCAAGGTACTTAGAATTCATGCATGGTCAGGTGGAGGAGCTCTGCACAAATTATGGTAAGCTGGACATCATGTGGTTTGACTTTGCCTATGATGATATGAAGGGGGAGAAGTGGGAGGCTACAAAGCTTATAAACATGGTAAGAAGCCTTCAGCCAGGTATTATAATAGATAACAGGCTTGAGGTCAGTGGAGAAGGCTATGGCTCCTTAGCAGAAGGTAACCCAACACCTTATCACGGTGATTTTATAACCCCAGAGCAGATTATCCCCCCAGAAGGAATAAAAAATTCAGAAGGTGAGCCCCTTATCTGGGAAGCCTGTATTACCATGAACACCAACTGGGGCTATCACGGTACTGACAAATATTTTAAGCCTGCAGATATGCTCATAAGGAAGCTGGTAGAATGTGTGTCTAAGGGAGGGAATATGCTCTTAAACGTTGGTCCAGACGCCCATGGAAATATTCCAGAGGAATCAGTAGAAGCCCTTAAGATAATCGGGAGGTGGATGAAGAAAAATAGTGACAGTATCTATTACTGTGGCAGAAGTAAGCTTCCGAAGCCTGATAATGGCAGAATAACCCAAAGGGGAAACAAGCTATACTATCATTTATTAGAAAATACTATAGGCCCCATGCCCCTGATGGGACTAAAGCATAGTGAGATAAAAAAGCTCAGGCTGCTATCCACAGGCCATGAGATCAAGCTATCGACTAGCTGGGTTCACAGTGATTATCCGGACATTGTCTTTGCTGATTTAGGACCTGATCCAGTTCTCCCTGATACCATTGACACTGTCCTTGAGGTAGAGCTTAAGTAGTGGTTAAATCGATTACAAATATAATTTATTATGAGAGGTGGTATTAAAGTGAAAAAGAAGCTTTTATCAATATTAATGGTAGCTTTAACTTCAGTGACTGTACTGGCAGGCTGTGGTGCTAAGGATTCTCCAGATAGTGGCGGAGGTCAAGGAGGTGGAAAGGTAACAAAACCTGATAATGATTTGGTTATAGCTATTGAAGGAAGCGTAAGCTCTCTAGATCCTCATAATATTTCAGACACCAATGCAATTTCTGCAACAAGAGGTATGTATGAAACCTTAATAGGCTTTGATGACAAGCAGGAAATGGTTGGACTTCTTGCGGAGGACTGGGAAATCTCAGAGGATTCCAAAACCTATACCTTTAATCTTCGATCTGGAGTAAAATTCCACGACGGCACAGATTTTAATGCTGAAGCTGTTAAAGCAAATTTTGAGCGCTTATTAAATGCAGAAAATAAGCTTAGACATAGAAGAACCTATTTTATTACTGCAGCTGACGGCACTGAAACTCCCCGTATAGCTAGTATTGAGGCTAAGGATGAAACCACATTGGTTATAACCCTCACAGAGCCCTACAGTATTTTCCTAAATAAGCTTACTCAGCTGGCTATAATAAGCCCTGAAGCAATTAAAACCCATGGTAATGATATTATGTTCAATCCATCTGGTACTGGTCCCTTTAAGTACAGCAAATGGGTAGAGGGTGATCACACAGCTATGGTAAGAAATGAAGAGTATTGGGGAGAAAAGGCAAAGGTTGATTCCGTAACCATAAAGGAAGTACCTGAGGCTGGTACAAGAGTAGCTATGCTTCAGACAGGAGAGGCAGATCTAATTTATCCAATGCCTTCTGACCAGCTGGCAACCATAGACAAGTCAGAGGATGCTTCTGTAAAAACTAGCACCTCAAATATCATGAGATATGTAACCCTTAACTCTAATCTTAAGGAATTAAGCAATGTAAAAGTTAGACAGGCTATGAATTATGCCATAGATAAAAATGCTTATATACAGGTTATGTACTCTGGCTATGGAGAGATTGCTTCCTCACCAGTTCCTGAGGTTATCATGTATTATGCAGAACAAGAGCCCTATACCTATGACTTAGATAAAGCAAAGGCTTTAATGGAGGAGGCTGGCTATAAGGATGGCTTTAACCTTACCATCTGGGGAGATAATACAACCCAGGAGATTAAGGGGATGACCTTTATTCAGCAGCAGCTAGCTCAAATAGGTATAAAGGTGGATGTAGTTCCAATGGAACCAGCTACCGTAAGTGAAAAGATATATGTTCCTTTAGAGGAAGCAGAGATAAATATGTGGTATGTTAACTGGTCCGCTTCTGACTTCAGCACTGATAGCTCCATGAGAGCACTACTGCACAGTGCTATGATGCCTCCAGTTAGTGCAAATACTGCTTATTATAACAATAAAAAGTTTGATGAGCTTCTGGATAAAGCTCTTACAATTACAGATACTGATGAGCTAGAAAATATGTATAAGGAAATTCAGACAATGGCTTGGGAAGATGCTCCATGGCTATTCCTTGGAAATGATCAGATTATTTATGCAGCTAAGAATTATTTATCTGGTGCCTATGTAGCCCCAGATGGAAAGCTTGTATTTAATAGTGCTGAAATAGGTAAATAATTTTAATAGCAGCTGTCATCTTAGCTATCTGATATAGATGCCTTAGATGACAGCTTTATTACTAGAATGGAGGAGATATCTGTGGCCCGTTATTTTTTTAGAAGAATAGGTAGTGCTATTCCACTGCTTTTTGCAATATCCTTTTTAGTATTCATGTTCATCCATTTGATACCAGGTGACCCGGCCAGGGAAATTGCCGGTATGGATGCCACAGCAGCAGAGGTAGAGCTTATCCGTTCCCAGCTGGGTCTAGATAAGCCAATACTAACCCAGTATTTAGATTATATGAAGGACTTATTCAGTGGAAACCTAGGAGATTCCATTAAAAATGGAGCAACGGTGATGGAAACAATAGCCCCAAGGTTTAAGCCCACGATTATCCTTACTATATGTGCAATCCTATGGTCATCAACCTTTGGTATTTTTATAGGCATAATATCCGCAGTGAAAAGAGGAAAGGTTATGGATTATTTAGGGATGATCATTGCCATATCAGGAATCTCTATTCCTAGCTTTTGGCTTGGACTTATGCTGATGCAGTGGTTCTCAGTAAAGCTTGGATGGTTTCCTACCTCAGGTCTTGCTTCCTGGAAAAGCTATATACTCCCTTCTCTAACCCA
>JAEXSY010000005.1 GCA_023440105.1 Bacillota bacterium | reverse complement strand
ATTATATCCATTGTTAATTCCATTCCACAATTATATAACTTAGAATTTAATTCTGACATATTACTCCCCCTTAATAGACTTAGTTTGATTATTTTCAAAATATTTATATATTATTATTTGATTTATTATAACATGCTTAGTTTTAAAATAAAATGTATAATATAAATATAAGTATTATGTCGAAAAAGAAACTGAATACTTTATTGTATGTAATACGATATTCATTATTTTTTGCTTCTTATTATATCCATTAAATTTAAATCGAGGATAAAATATAGCATAATATAAAAAAGTTAATCTCAAAGGAGATATTGATTTAATGCAGATAGTAGTTTGTTTAAAGCAAGTTCCAGATACAACTCAGGTAATGATAAATCCCATTACAGGAGCATTGATAAGAAATGATGTTCAATCAATAATTAATCCCGAGGATAAAAATGCGCTGGAGGAAGCGTTGAGAATAAAAGAAGAAAAAGGTGGAAAGGTATCTGTTATTACTATGGGACCAAGCCAGGCTGAGTCAGTCTTAAGAGAGGCAATGGCTATGGGGGCTGATGAGGCAATACTATTGACAGATAGAATATTTGCTGGCTCTGATACACTAGCTACTTCATATGCTTTAGCAAAAATACTGAAAAAACTTAAATACGATATTATTTTCACTGGAAGCCAATCTATTGATGGAGCAACCTCACAGGTAGGTCCGAAAATTGCAGAATTTTTAGACATTCCTCAGATTACCTATGCTAAAAAAATATATATTGAAGGAGATTCCCTGATGGCTGTTAGGATATTGGAAGATAGCTATGAGGTAGTAGAGACAAGACTCCCCTGCCTTGTGACAGCTACAAAGGAATTAAATGAACCTAGATTGATGAATGTAAACAGCATAATTGAGTCTAACAATAAAGAGATTAAGGTTTTTAGTGCTAAAGATATAGGAATTCTGGAAGCAATGGTAGGAGAGCAAGGTTCTCCTACCTGTATAAAAGAGTCTTGGGAAAAAGAAGTTGGAAGCAGAAAGCAGATTGTTAATCTTCCTCCCAAAGAAATGGGAGAATTGGTAGCCTCAGAATTAAAGAGTAATAATTTTATTTAAAGGAAGTATAAATGGAGGATAATAATGAATTTATTTGATTACAAGGGCATATGGGTCTATGCAGAACATAGCTCTGGAAAATTTAATAATATATCTTTAGAATTATTGGGGAAAGGCAGAGAACTTGCTGATCAATTAAATACAAAGCTGACAGCGGTGCTTTTAGGGAACAATGTCAATCATTTAGCAGAAGAGCTCTTAATCTACGGAGCTGATGAGGTAATATATGCTGAGGATAAGAGTATAGAGGTTTATACTACTGATGCATATACAAAGGTCCTATGTAATTTAATAAACGAAAAAAAACCAGAAATATTGTTAATAGGTGCATCCTTTACGGGAAGGGATTTATCTCCGAGGATAGCAGCAAGGTTATCCACAGGAGTTACAACTGATTGTACTGATTTAACCATAGATATAAATTCAAGAATATTAGAAATGATAAGACCTGCCTATGGAGGTCTTCTTATGAATAAAGTTATATGTGAGAATAGTAGACCTCAAATTGCTACAGTAAGACCAGGGGTCTTTAATAAACCTACTAAGTCTTTGGAGAATATAGATTTAGCTCATATTCGAAAAATAAAGGTTCATTTAAAACAAGATGATTTAAGAGTAGTGGTTAAGGAAAGATTGCCAATGCTTAAGGAAATCGTAGATATTACTGAGGCTGAGTTTATAGTATCTGGGGGCAGAGGTGTGGGTTCTAAAGAGGGATTTAAGCTTCTTGAAAGATTAGCACAAACACTAGGTGGAACTATTGCAGGCTCTAGAGGAGCTGTCCATAATGGCTGGATTGATATTGATAGACAGATAGGACAAACAGGAAAAACTGTTAGACCCAAGGTATACATTGCTGTAGGAATTTCTGGAGCGATGCATCATATTTCAGGAATGCAGGATAGTAAGTATATAATTGCTATAAATACAGATGATACCGCTCCAATTATGGATATAGCTAATTTAGGAATAGTAGGAGACTACCAGGTAATTGTTCCAGAAATCATATCAGCAATTAAAAAGATAAAAAACGATTTTTAAATAAAAACTAAAGATACTTAAGCTAAATTTTTCAGGGAGAAATAGCAATAAGTAAAGTATCTTATAGGATACTATATCACAAAAAAGTGCGTACTTGCGACGAAATGCTCAACAGAATAAAATTAAATTAAGAATAATATCTATGATTCTAGGAGGTGTTTAAATTGGATTTTAACTTATCAAAAGAAAATGAATTAGTAGTACAAACGGCAAGAGAATTTGCAGAAAAAGTACTAAAGCCTGTAGCAGCTGAGAATGATGAGAATGGAACATTTTCCTTTGAGACCTATCAGAAGATGGCGAAAATTGGACTTGTAGGTATTCCTTTTGCAAAGGAATATGAAGGAACTGGCGGAGAATATATTTCGTACATACTTGCCGTTGAGGAAATCTCAAAGGTGGATGCAAGCATGGGTATAGCATTTTCAGTAAACACTTCCCTGTGTGCAGGAGGTATCTACCACAGTGCTTCAGAGGAGCAGAAGAAAAAGTACATTCCTGACTTGGCAACGGGGAGAAAGATAGGGTCCTTTGGATTAACAGAGTCAAATGCCGGAACTGATGCTGGTGGAGTACAGACTGTAGCAGTAAGGGATGGAAACAATTACATACTTAACGGCCAAAAGTGCTTTATAACAAACAGCCCATTAGCCGAGACTTTCTTAGTATTTGCATCAACAGATCCAACTAAGGGATCTAAGGGATTATCCTGCTTCATAGTAGAGAAGGATTTTCCTGGGATATCTATAGGAAAGATAGAGAACAAGATGGGAATAAGGTCAGCACAGGTAGGAGAAGTAATATTCAAGGACTGCGTGGTACCAGCAGAGAATCTTGTAGGAGAGGAAGGACAGGGCTTTAAGATAGCCATGAAGACTCTTGATGGAGGAAGAATAGGAGTAGGAGCACAGGCATTAGGAATAGCAGAAGGAGCCTTTGAGGAAGCGAAGAAATACATGATGGAGAGAAAGCAGTTTGGTAAGCCATTATCGGCTTTCCAGGGGCTTCAATGGAGAATGGCAGAGCTTTACAAGGAAATAGAGCAGGCAAGATACCTTCTCTACAAGGCAGCTATGGACAAGGGAACAGGAAAGCCATACAGTATATCTGCAGCAATGGCTAAATGGGCATGCTCCGATGCAGCAATGCACGTAACAACAGAGGCTATTCAGATGATAGGTGGGCTTGGATACATGAAGGAAAGACCACTAGAAAGAATGATGAGAGACGCCAAAATAACACAGATATATGAAGGAACGAATGAAGTCCAGAGAATGGTAGTTTCAGGTAGTATATTTAGATAATCTGTCTTTAAGGAGTATTCAGATGGAATATAATAATGTGATTTTAAAGAAAGAAAATAGCATAGCATATGTCACTATTAATAGACCAAAAGCTCTTAATGCTTTAAATTCAGAAACCTTAAAAGAAATTGGATTAGTACTTGAGGATATAGCAAATGATGATGAAGTTTTAGTTGTTATTTTAACCGGTGCTGGTGAAAAATCTTTTGTTGCAGGAGCAGATATAACAGAAATGAAGGACAAGAGTGCTATGGAAGGAAGATCCTTCAGTATATTAGCAAACAATGTTTTTCGAAAGTTAGAGACCTTAGAAAAACCTGTAATAGCTGCAGTTAATGGCTTTGCTCTTGGTGGAGGTTGCGAAATTTCAATGGCCTGTGATTTTAGAATTGCTTCAGCTAACGCAAAGTTTGGTCAGCCTGAAGTAGGTCTTGGAATAACCCCTGGTTTTGGTGGAACTCAGAGACTTGCAAGACTCGTAGGAATGGGAATGGC
>JAEXSY010000502.1 GCA_023440105.1 Bacillota bacterium | reverse complement strand
GCCTTAAATACCGTTCATGATGCTATAAATAAGCTTAGAGATACATCCACATCCCATAACAGGGTAAGTATAATTGAAGTAATGGGGAGAAACTGCGGAGATATAGCCCTCTATTCTGGTATATCCTGTGGAGCTGAAAGTATTATCATCCCTGAAGTTGGCTATGATAAAGAGGAGCTAGTAAGAAATATTTTGGAAGGAAAAAATAATGGCAAGCTTCATAATATAATTGTATTATCTGAGGGGATAGGAGGGGCTTACTCCTTGGCAAATTATATTGAAGAGATAACAGGTCTTGAAACCAGAGCAACAGTTCTTGGACATATTCAAAGAGGGGGATCGCCTACAGTTTCCGATATTATTCTTGCATCAAGATTAGGAGCTAGAGCAGTGGAACTTTTATTAGAAGGAAAGAGTGAAAAAGTTGTAGGAATAAGAAATAATGAAATTATATATAAAGACATTGATGAAGCGCTAGTTGAAGAAAGAGGGCTAGATGATAATTTATATAATCTTTCAAAAATATTATCGCTATAAAAAGATCCGTATTTCTAAATAATTATTGAAGTATTAGTAAATTACTGGCTTGGTTAAAAATACATATAAGGAGCATAATAATACATACTTAAAAATATTGTCATATAATTTAAGATAGACTTCTGATACACTTTTATAATAGTATTTATAAATACTAATTCATATGAATAACCCAAATGAAAGTAGAGTAGATATTATGAAAAACATAAAACTAGCAATATTCGACATGGATGGATTAATGCTAGATACAGAGAAGCTGTATTTTGACACAGCTTTGGCTGTAGCTGGCGAAAACAATTATAAGGTCACAAAAGAATTACTATTTAGCATTATAGGAATAACTGTAGAGGATACAGAAAAAAAGTTTAAAAATGCTCTTGGATATGACTTCCCTTTAGAAAGTTACACAAAAAGCACCATGGAAACTATGTCTAGAATAATTGAGAGGGATGGTATAGCTGTAAAAGAAGGACTCTTTGAATTGTTAGAATTTTTGGATAGTAATAAAATTTCAAAAGTAGTCGCAACCTCTAACTATAGAAATAGAGCAGAATGGCTTCTAGATAGGGCTGGCGTTAGAGATAGGTTTGAGAAAGTTATTTGTGGCGATGATGTTAAGAATGGAAAACCATCACCAGATATATTTTTAAAAGCCTGTGAAGTTAGTGGTATAGATAGAACTGAGGCAATAGTTTTAGAGGATTCTATTAATGGTTTAAAGGCAGCAGAAGCTGCAGGAATAAGATGTATACTTATACCGGATTTAATAGAACCTACTCCAGAAGAGGTTAAGATAGCGTACAAAAAGCTTAACAACTTGAAAGAGGTAATTGATATTTTGCAAGTTATTCCCATTAGTTGATGAGCAGGATGCCTTTGCTAAGCTTGACCAATCTGGTGTAGGTCAGCTTGTACAGATGGCTGCTGAAAAAGGAAGAGCTACAAGAGCTAATATCAAATTAGGAATCTGCGGAGAGCATGGTGGAGATCCAAGCTCTGTTGAGTTCTGCCATAATATTGGTTTAAACTACGTTTCTTGCTCACCCTTTAGAGTTCCTCTTGCCAGTCTTGCAGCTGCTCAGGCACAGGTTAAGAATAAGAGATAAATGTAAGGGCCCCTATGGGGCCTTAATTATTGTTATTTCGTAAGAACCATACATGTGGAGACAGTTACTCTGCTAAGTCGCTAAAGTCTTGAAATCAAAGGGGGTGAGGCTTTTTAGAATTTAATAAGATGTGTTTTTATGTTCCCTAAGGTCGTCTTGGGAAATATTTTTTGATATGTTATAATTGTAGTACGACGTATTAATTTAGACTCTTTAGTTATCACTATTTTAAGGAGTATAAAATGTACAAGAATAGAAAATTAGAATTGTTTGTCTTCTTTATATCACTTCTTTTATTTGGTTTCTTCCTTATATCTTATTTACGCACCCCCTACATAGGCACTGTGAGTTATGAAGTAGGTTCTGCAAGCAACACGTCATACCGCATATATCAATATATAGATGGTTATAATCCAAAAATAACCTTTCTTTCTTCAGAGGATACTAAGGTTGAAACAAAAAGAATTAAGGATTCAGGTACTGTAATTCTTGTTTCTGGGAAGCTTTCCTCCTACACCGACACTATAACTATTACTTACGATTACGATAAAAAACTACTTGATAAAGAAATGCCAACAATGGATTCATCATGTATAAACTGGATAAATGAGTACTCCTGGGATACCTTAGGTAGTAATGATATCTTTGATTCTATATAATGCTTATTATAGAATAGCTTTAAACTATCCTGAGTTAGATGAATTTGTGCTGCTCTTCACTCTTATATGTACATTTGTTCTTGGGAGTTTATCTATCCGTTATCAGAGGAGGATGTATGAATCAATAGTTGACTTATTAATTAAGCAATGTGATCCGTATTCTCATATATTAGCCTCTTCCAAGTTTATATATAGAGAGAGGGGAACTCTTTATGCTAAATACTATAACTATCGTATGAATATAGCAATAGCTATGAGTTGGGCAGGAGATGCCAAAGAGGCACTAGCCTACGGAGAATTAATTTGGAATGAGAGTAAAATATCAAAGAAAATACCACTGTCAATTCTTCAATATCATCACCTCAGATTATCATGTTTTAGTCAACTTGGATTTTTGGAAGAATTAGAAAAAGAAGAGCATATTATTGGTGAATTTATTAAGAAGCATCAACGCTTTAAGCGTAAGAAAGCGACAGAAGACATTCTTGTAATGTATAATATAAAAAAATCTATGAATGATGAATCTTACGAAGAAGCTAAGGCATTGATTTTAGATAGATTATCTAAGAAAACTTATAAATACTTAAAAGTTTATTATAGTTATCTTCTATGGACTGTATACGAAAAGCTTAATTTACCAGAAGAAGGTGCTCCCTATAAAGCTTATGCTCTTAAACATGGCAATGAACTCTTTTTTATGAAAAATTTAAAGGAAAAACCTTGATTGATTTATTAATTTATGTAATGACTGCTGCAAATAGCATTACAAACCAACAACTTTCGAACAGACCAGAAATTCCATTGTTGAGATAATCAAAGGGAGGTAATTGATATGAAAAAGAAAATCAACCTTACAAAATTATTCAATGTATTAGGTATTATCCTTGTTATTTGCTTCTTTGTAAATACAATTATTGATTACACACGATATTTAAACACTTTGAATTCAGCACCTTTTTATGTATGGATTCTTGTTAATGCATTATTTTTTATAGTTCCTTCAATTATTTCTTTTATTGCGGGGGATGTAATCAAAAAGAAAAGTATAAATAGTTTTTAATAGGGGGGAACGTTAGCAGATTTGTTTTACACAAACCTGCTAACGTTCCCAACGTTCCCTAATATTAGCTTTTTCAAATTTTAAAAAGCATCCACTTACAGGTGTTTAAAGCATATTTTATCTCAAAAACCCTTTCGGTGCCTCCTGTAGTGGTTGTGCAGCGATAAATCATCATGGGATTACCGCAGAGCTTTTCTAGGGATTTATAAAGAATCCGATTTATCTTTATAACCACGTATTCCTCTTCTTTATTCTCATATCTAAAGCGTATTGGATGAATGTTTCCTTCCTTATCAGTCCAGCTTACCACTTCAATAGGCTTTGCTACTACCTTCACCTATAACCACTCCTTCAAAAGGCTTACTATAAAATACTTGTCATAACAGGATAATCCTCTTCTCCTACTCCTCCTGTCATGGGCTTTATTCCCGAGTGGAGAAAGCTGCAGCGGACCAGGGAATAGGTTCCGAAGCGCTGCCTTATTTCATCGATGGTTTTATCCAGGAGCTGCTGCTTTTCTACATCTTTTTTGGAGAATAGAGATATCTGGCAGAGGTCGTTACTGCAGAGCTCTGAGACCCTTACTCCCAGCTTCCTTATGGGGTGTCCTGTCCATAGCTCGTCGAAGAGCTCCTGAGCGATCCTTGCGATTTCTTCTGTGGAATCTGTAGGGGTATAGAGCTTTCTCTGGTGGCCTCCTCCTAAGAGGTCGCTGCCTCTAATATGAACAGCAACCAGGCGGCCGCAGTTTTCAGAATCTCTAAGGCGCATCCCTAAGGATTCAGAAAGGGAAAGGAGTACCATGTGGGCCTCCCTTCTGCTTTCCACATCATAAGCTATGGTAGTAGAAGCCCCCATACCCTTCATGGCTATGTGGTTAGACTCTGTCACAAGAGAGTCCTCTATGCCATTGGCATAATCCCAAAGCATAAGGCCGAAGCTTTTAAGCTTAATATGAATAAGCTCCTTATCGTAATTGGCTAAGTCCCCAATGGTAAATATATTGAGCTTATGAAGCTTAGGTGCCGTTGCCCTTCCAACCATATATAGCTCTTCCACAGGAAGTGGCCACATTTTATAAGGAACTTCTTCAGGGAATAGAGTGTGGACCCTATCGGGCTTTTTAAAATCTGAGGCCATCTTTGCCAGAAGCTTATTAGAGGATATACCTATATTTACGGTAAAGCCAAGCTCCTTCTTAATCCTGTCCTTTATAAGATGAGCAAGCTCTATCTCATCCTCATATAAATTATCCATATGAGAAAAATCCAAAAAACATTCATCTACAGAAAATCTCTGCACCTTAGGGGTGTATTCTTTTAAGATGCTCACCATAGCATTGCTGCAGCTTATATATAAGGAGTAGTTGGGAGCTACCACAGTGAGATGAGGACACTTCTCATAAGCGGAGTGAAGGGTCTCCCCAGTAGAAATCTTATATTTTTTAGCTGGGAGGGATTTTGCGAGTATTATACCGTGGCGAGTCTCTGGATTACCTCCCACTGCTGAAGGAATTTCTCTAAGATCTATAGATTCACCCATCTGCAGCCTATATGCTGCCTCCCAGGATAAATAGGCGGAGTTAACATCTATATGAAAAATTATCCTTCCCTTTCTCATAACAACACCTCGGTTTTTTTATTTAGAATTTAAAATTTAAAATTAGGGTTAAAATAAGGCTAGAAATAATTATATTATAACGAACATATGTTCGATTGTAAAGTCAAATTACAAAAGTTCAATAAAACGTAAGATTAACTCTAGTTTGTAATAATAATTTCAATATATAAAGCTAAATTACGAAACTATTTAATTTTATGAAATTAATTGTAAATAATCACTATTTTCGGAAAATAAGTGTTAGAATAGTAGTAATGCACTTTTAAAACACAAAGGAGGAAGTCAATTGGAGAAGAGAAGAGAAAGAGTTGAAGAAGGCGATATAAAAAGCAGAGCTCCCAACGCGGCAAAGAAGAAGCAAGAAATTCAGAAGAATTATTCTGACTACCTTTTGGTTTCCGTTATGGATGGAACTCTTTTAAACAATCAAGGTCTTGTAAGCAGTGAAAACATAGAAGCCATAAAGAAGTTTCAGAGCATGGGAGGACAATTTACCCTGGCCACTGGAAGACCTCAAGCATTTACCTGGAGAGTTCTAGAAAGCATCACCTTAGATGCTCCCGCCATACTTTACAACGGAGCGGTGATTTATGACTTTAAAGAAGATAAGGTCATATGGGAAAAGGTTTTTGAAGAGGATATAAAGGATTTGATTAAAAAGGTTTATGATAAGTTTCCAGAGGTAGGTATAGGCATAAGCTGCGGAGACAAATACTTTATACTTAGACATTCAGAAAACACCTTAAGAACCCAGGAAGCAGAAAAAGTCACATATTATTCTGCCGATGAGAACTTTGTTAAGGAGCATAAAAATACAAAGCTTTTGGCTGATGCCTGGGAAAGACCCTGGAATAAGGTGCTTATTTCCGATACTAAAGGCAATCTTAGAGAGGTTGAGAAGTTTATAGTAGACAACTATAAAAAAGCTAGCATCACTACCGGTGGCTTAGAATCTTTAGAGATAGGTCCTGAAGGAGTTTCTAAGGGAGAGGCCTTAAAGCTTTTGGCCAAGGAGCTGGAGATTCCCCTGGATAAAATAATTGCAGTAGGAGATAATCTCAATGATGTGGAGCTGCTTAAAACAGCAGGTCATAGCTTTGCAGTGGAAAACTGTAGAGAAGAGCTTAAGGAACATGCTGACTATAACATCTGCAGCAATGAAGATCATGCTTTAGTGGAGCTTGTAGATTGGATATTAAAGAAGCTTTAGCTTACATAAAAGTATAATATAAGTAATATTATCACCCTGCTTAGCATAATAGATAATAGGGGTGATAACTATGATAAGAACGGTGGTATGTGAAAAGGAAGGCTGCAGCGGAAACAGCTTCTCTATTTCCATGGAGGAGGGAAAGCTTGTACTCTGGTGCAGAGAATGTAAACAAAAATACACCTATGATTTTCCCGAGGATTATTTACTTATGTCAAGCTGTGCTCATTGTAATAATGATTCCTTTAAGGTTTTTCGAAACATAAGCAGCAGCAGTGTTTATTGTAAATGTACTAAATGTGGAAATCCTCCTCATAAGCTATATGTAGATGAGAGTGGTGTTCAGATTACCTATGAGCAAAAAAAGCTAGAGGAGCTTAAGGGAATTTTATATAGGATAAACGAAAGATTAGATAACCTAGAGAGCATGGCTGATGGGCTAAGTGCTGATCAACTAATTATGCAGCAATCTCTCGGATATATTTCAGAATTTGTACAAAAAACCTCTTAATACCAAATTAAAAATATTTTGGGATTTTATTGTGGAATTATTGCTAGCTCTTGTAAACAGCTGTTTTCAAGGGTTGGCTTTTTTCTAAAATTACGGATTTGTCTGTATATTTCGACAAAACAAAAGTGCAACAATAATTATTGTTACTTTCATAATCCCTTGTTATAATATATTTTGAAATCATAATATACATTATTTATTATATTATTCAAACTTACAGAAAAATTAAAGATTAAAAAGATGGAGGTGTTTTTATGGCTAAAAAAGAGATTATAGCCATGATCCTCGCAGGAGGACAAGGCTCTAGACTGGGAGTTTTAACAAAAAAGATAGCAAAGCCTGCCGTACCTTTTGGCGGAAAGTATAGAATAATTGATTTTGCCTTAAGTAATTGTTCTAATTCAGGAATTTACACCGTAGGAGTGCTAACCCAGTATCAGCCTCTTGAGCTTAATGCTCATATAGGTATAGGGAGCCCATGGGATTTAGATAGAAGAGACGGCGGAGTGTACGTATTACCTCCATATCAAAGCGAGAACAGAGCGGACTGGTATAAAGGAACGGCTCATGCTATTTATCAAAATAGCTATTTTATAGACAACCAGGATCCGGAATATGTCCTTGTCCTTTCAGGAGACCATGTTTATAAGATGGATTATACTAAAATGCTTAAGGCTCATAAAGAGAGTCAAGCAGATGCAACTATAGCAGTATTTGAGGTGAGCTTAGAGGAAGCAAGCCGCTTTGGAATTATGAATACCAAAGAGGATAACCTTATTTATGAATTTGAAGAAAAGCCAGCAAAACCAAAGAGCACTAAGGCTTCCATGGGTGTTTACATATTCAACTGGAAGGTTCTTAGAAAGTATTTAAAAGAGGATGCTGCGGATAAAACCTCCAGCAATGACTTTGGTAAAAATATCATTCCCAAGATGTTAAATGACGGCAAAAAGCTATTAGCTTATCCTTTCCAGGGCTACTGGAAGGATGTAGGAACTACAGAAAGCCTTTGGGAAGCAAATATGGATCTTTTAAGAGATGATAATGAATTGAACATCCATGATTATAACTGGAGAATATATTCTGTAAATCCATCACAGCCAGCTCAATATATAGGACCTGAGGCTGAGGTTACAAACTCTCTGGTGGTTGAAGGCTGTGTGATAAATGGTAATGTAGGAAATTCTGTATTATTTCCAGGGGTGCATATAGGTAAGAAATCAAGAGTAACAAACTCAGTTTTAATGCCTAATGTAAAAATAGGAGATAATGTAGTTATAGATAAGGCAATCATAGGACCTGATGCAGTGATAAGAAGAGACTGCGCTATAGGAAATGGTGAGAGCATAGCTGTTATCCCAGCTAAGGAAGAATTAAAGTCAGGAACCATTGTAGAAGAGGCCTATAATAGGAAGAGGGGGGAATAAGTAATGCTTAATAATTATATGGGTATAATTAATCTGGACGAAAATGAAGATGATATAATGGAGCTTACGGTAAAAAGACCCCTAGCTTCAGTACCTATAGCAGGAAGATACAGAATAATAGATTTTATATTATCAAATATGACTAATGCAGGAATTGAGAATATAGGAATATTTGCAAAAAATAATTCTCGTTCTCTTATGGATCACATAAGTAACGGACGTCCTTGGGACTTAAATAGAAAGAAATATGGCTTAAGGCTTTTTAATTTCAGTATAGAGTCTCCAGAGAATAGTGATATGGAAGCTTTTATGGAAAATGTGGACTTTTTAAAGCTATCCACCCAGGAATATGTGATTATGGCACCTTCCTACATGATATATAACATGGATTTTGCAGAAGCTGCAAGAGCTCATGAGGAAAGCGGTAATGATATAACCATCATTTATAAGCAAGTAAATAATGCTGATAAAGCCTTTAAGGGGTGTGAGTCCTTAAATATAGATGAGGATGGAAGGGTATTAAGCGTAGGAAGGAATGTAGGAGATAAGAAAACTCTTAATGTAGGAATGGAAACCTATATATTGAAAAGAGAGCTTTTCATAGAAATGGTTAGTCACTGCATAAGGACAGGCTACTGCAGAAAGTTTAAGACAGGAATATATACAAGCCTTGATAGATACAAGGTAGGCACCTATGAATTTAAAGGGTATTTAAGCTGTGTAAATTCCTTGGAAAGATACTTTGATACTAATATGGACTTTTTAAATCCTAAAATTAATGCAGAGCTATTCTCTCAAACAAGACCTATAATGACAAAGTCTAAGGACGAAGCGCCTACAAAGTATACTAAAAATAGCAAGGTTATAAACTCTATCGTGGCTAATGGTTCAATAATAGATGGACATGTAGAGAACTGTGTAATCTCCAGAAGAGTTAAAATAGGAGCTAATACAGTGCTTAAAAATTGTATAATTCTGCAGGCTACAGATGTAGGAGATGATTCTCAGTTAAGCTATGTTATAACTGATAAGAATGTTACCATAGAAGGTGGTAAGGATCTAAAGGGAGATCCGGAATATCCTTTAGTGATCCTTAAAAAGAAAAACTTTCAAAATTAAATAAAAAGCTATAAAATAATCCCTATAGAGCTGCTTTATAGGGACTTATTTTTTAAAAAAAGGATTGATTTTATATGAATATTTTATATGCTGTGGCAGAGGCTTATCCTTTTGTCCATACCGGAGGCTTAGGTGAGGTGGCCTATGCCCTTCCTAAGGCCTTGAGGGAGATGGGAGAAGACATAAGAGTCATACTTCCCTTTTACAATTTTAAGGATGAGAGATGCAAAAGAAGAAAAAAGCTTGCGGATTATGAGACCTATATTGGCTGGAGAAAGGTTCCCTGCACCTTAAGCAGCCTGGAGCTTCAGGATATGACCTATTATTTTATTGAGAATCCCTATTATTTTCACAGGGAAGGCCCTTATGGCTATTATGACGATGGAGAAAGATTTGTATACTTTTCAAAAGCTGTTTTAGAAGGGATAAAGTATCTTAAGGATTTTGTACCGGATATTCTACATTGTAATGACTGGCACACGGCTCTAATGATACCCCTAAAGGACGCTTATTATGGAGGAGTAGAGCCTTACAGCTCTATTAAAACCTTATATACTATTCATAACATGCTCTTTCAGGGAAACTACGGAAGGGAAGTAATGGATATGCTGGGGCTTCCGGAAGAGAAATATTATACAGAGGATTTTTTCAAGCATCATGGTGGTATTTCCTTTATGAAGGGAGCCCTTGTTTCTGCGGATATTATTAATACAGTCAGCAAAAGCTACTCTAGGGAAATTACTAAAGCTTATTATGCTTATGGATTGGAAGAGATAATAAAAAAGAGAAAAAAAGATGTCTACGGGATTCTCAATGGAATAGATTATGAGGACTACAATCCTGAAAAAAGTGATGAATTGTATTGTAAATACTCTGAAAAGGAGCTCCAAGGAAAGACTCAAAACAAGCTAAGGCTTCAGGAGGAGCTGGGCCTCCCGGCAGGAGAGGATATACCTCTCATAGCTATAATAAGCAGGCTCTCCTCTCAAAAGGGAATAGACCTTGTAGAAGAGCTTATGCCGGAGCTTATGAAGGAGAAGCTTCAGCTGGTGATAGTAGGTGGAGGCTATGAAAGCTATGAGAATATGTTTAAATATTATTCCTCGAAATATCCAGAGAAGGTAGCAGTGAAGATTCCTTTTGATAGGAGCTTCTCCAAGAAGGCTTACGCCTCCTCCGATATGCTCCTCATGCCTTCTCAGTTTGAGGCCTGCGGTATTGGACAGCTGATAGCCATGCGTAATGGGACGGTGCCTAAAGTGAGAAAGGTGGGAGGTCTCAGGGATACGGTAAAGAGCTATAATCAGTATAGAAACACTGGTAATGGCTTTGTATTTTTAGAATATAACAGCCAGGAGCTTTTCCACGAGATAAAAAGAGCTCTTAAATGCTACGAAAATAAAGGGCTTTGGAAGAAAATTGTTACAAAAAATATGCAGCTTGATCATACCTGGGAAGCTTCTGCAAAAGAATATATAAGCCTTTATGAAAGGCTTATTGAGGAAGAAAATCAATAATAACTTTTATACAGTTATGAATAAATATTCAAAAAATAATAAAATGTAAACGGTTGACAATGCGTTAACATAACCTTACAATATAAGTATGTAATGATAGTTTTTGTATGTGGAGTCGATAATATTTTCACAAAATAATATGCTTTTGCACAGGGAAAAACTTCGCTATAAGATTATATAAGGCTTAAGCAATGAAGCACTGAAGTTTTCAGTGCTTTATTTTTTTAAAAAAGGTACAGCCTTAAAGGGGGAATATAATAGTAAAATTAGGGGATAGGCTTTGGTTTATGGGATTGGTGTTTAATTTTTTATTTACATGTGATAAAATAACTTTTTTAACGAAAACAAGGGAGGCTTTCTTTTATGAAAACCAGATTTAAACCTTCACGTAAGTCGCTTTTATTAAGTTTACTTTTGATTACAGGGCTTATATTTTTAACCACAGGCTTTGCTTCTGAGGCAGCATTGGAAAATACTAATGGTTATTATGCTACTGTTTGGGCATTAATACCTCCTGTGGTAGCTATTATTCTTGCTCTTATTACTAAAGAGGTATATTCTTCTTTATTTATCGGTATAGTTTTTGGAGCTTTTCTTTATGCAGAGCGTAGTCCTATAAAGACTTTAGTTCACGTTATTGAGCTTATAACCACAGAGATAGGTGCCAATGGAGGAATCATTATATTCTTAGTGACCATTGGGATAATAGTAGCAATGATGCAGGTTACTGGCTGTTCCGCAGCCTATGGAAACTGGGCATCAAGGAAAATAAAAAATAAAACAGGGGCTCTAATAAGCACCACCTTTATGGGCCTTGCTTTCTTCATAGACGATTACTTTAACTGTCTCACCACCGGAAATGTTATGAGACCGGTGACAGATAAGTTTAAGGGGAGCAGAGCTAGGCTTGCCTATAACATAGACTGTACAGCAGCTCCTATATGCATAATAGCGCCTATATCCAGCTGGGCGGCAGCAGTTTCTTCCTACATACCAGCGGAATCTGGGCTTAATGGCTTTACAATATTTGTACAAGCTATTCCTTATAATTACTATGCTCTTTTAACTATTGTAATGCTATTTACCCTTGCA
>JAEXSY010000220.1 GCA_023440105.1 Bacillota bacterium | reverse complement strand
GGATAGCCTGCCTGAAATTCTGCTTCTACCCCAATAACCTCGGCAATATATTTTGTTTCCTTAACAATTTCCTCTTTGAGACTTCCCACTGAGCTTCTTATAGCACTATGAAATTCTACCTGCTCCTGTGTAGTTATCACCACTCCAAGGTTAGTGGAGCTCTGAACTAGACCAGATATATCTTGACTCATTGTCCTGACACCGTTTGGTATCAAATATAAAAGCTTTATTGCCTTTTCAGTGGTTTCCTTATCAAAAACCTGCTCCACAGCAACATCCATTTTTTCTAAAATCACTGCTGCATTTTCGTCAATAGCTCTATACTCATTAGATATAATCCCCTGCCACCTTGTTATAGTTTCCTTGATCTTACTCTCTTCCTCCAAGCTTCCATAGAAGATCACATCCATCTCTCTTGGAATAGCATTGGTTTTAGAACCTCCCTGCAGGGATATTAATCTTATGCTGCAGTTATCAACTAAATCAGACAATACTCTTCCAGCTAGTTTATTGGAATTAGCTCTCTGCTTTATAATATCGAGCCCTGAGTGACCACCTTTTAGCCCTCTAATTTTCAGGGTAAAGCAGCCACCATTGTCAAAGGGAGCTTCATAGCTTATAGGAAGTATTACCTTATTTCTAACCCCTCCAGCACAGCTTACTAAGAACTTGCCCTCTTCTTCGGAATCAAGATTTATAAGAATTCTACCTTTTATATGCTCTGGATTCACAGCCATGGCACCGCTCATCCCTGTTTCCTCTTCAGTGGTTATTAGCACTTCTAGAGGTGGATGAGGTATATCAACCGAATCAAGAATAGCCAATGAATAAGCCACAGCAATTCCATTATCTGCTCCAAGGGTTGTTCCCTCAGCATATATATGATCACCATCTATTCTTAGCTTTATGGGATCCTTTTCGAAATCATGAATAGTATCATTGTTCTTTTCGCATACCATATCCATATGTCCCTGAAGAATTACACCTGGTGCTTGTTCATAGCCTTTAGTTCCGGGCTTTCTAATGATTATATTTAAAGCTTCATCCTGTATTACCTCTAGTTTTCTTTTTTCAGCAAAGGCTACTAAATAATCGCTTATTGCTTTTTCATTGCCTGATCCCCTAGGGATATTAGATATCTCCTGAAAAAAATCAAAAACCTTCTTAGGTTCAATTTCTTTAATGTGCATATTTTCCTCCCAAAATTTTATTATTAATATTAATAATAGTTGTATCATAAATAATTTTACCTTAGAAATGTAATTATTGCAAAAAAACACAAAATTATCTTTTGAAATTATTGTATATTTTCTTCAATTTTCTTTATTTTACAAATTTAATAGTATAAACTAAGGTTAACACTTTTAGAATAAATTTATTTAAAATAGTAAAATTTATATACAGGGGTGATAATAATGCAGAAAACAAAAATGATTTTTACCATTGGACCATCCAGCTTCTCTGAAGATATCCTTAGAGAGTTTATCCTACTAGGAATGAGTGCTGCAAGACTAAATTTTTCTCACGGTAATTATGATAGCCACCTTAAAACCATAAATACAATAAAAAAGCTCCGAAAGGAATTAGACTCTCCCACTGCTATACTTTTAGATATTAAGGGCCCTAAAATAAGAACCCATAATTTCAAAGGAGACAGTGCTCTTCTTCAGAAAGGACAAAAATTCAGCTTTCGATGCGATAAAGAGATACTGGGTGATAGTAGCGGCTGTTCCATCTCCTATACTGAGCTATACAAAGAAGTTTTTCCTGGAGGTACGATACTGGTAGACGATGGTTTATTAGAATTTACCATCGACTCTGTAGATGACAAGATTATCAACTGCACCGTAGTAAATGGAGGAATTATTAAGAACAACAAAGGTGTAAACGTACCTTATGTAAAAATAGGTCTTCCTGCTTTAACTGAAAAGGATAAAGAGGATCTTATCTTTGGTTGTGCCCAGGAGGTGGATTATGTTGCAGCCTCCTTTATCAGAAAAGGCTCTGATATGGAGGAGGTTAGAGCTATTCTCGATAATAACGGTGGCACGGATATAAAAACTATAGCAAAAATAGAAACTCAAGAAGGTGTAGATAATATCGATGAGATTCTTTCAGTGGCTGACGGTATAATGGTAGCTAGAGGAGATATGGGGGTAGAAATACCTATAGAAAAAGTTCCTTTAATACAAAAGAGCATCATAAAGAAATGTAATCAAGCAGGTAAAATTGTTATTACAGCAACGCAGATGCTGGATTCTATGATTAAGAATTCAAGACCAACTAGGGCTGAGGCCACGGATATCTGTAACGCCGTTTTTGACGGTACCGATGCGGTTATGCTCAGTGGAGAAAGTGCCAGTGGTGATTACCCCTTAGAGGCAGCCTCCACCATGGCAAGAATAGCCCAAGAAACAGAAAACCATTTAGAATATGAGGTATTCCTCAATAGATTAAAGAATCTCCAGCTCCTAAGCTTTGCCGATGCCATAAGCTATTCTACCGTTCAAACCTCCAACAAGCTCACGGTAAAAGCTATAGTTGCAGCGACTCAAAGCGGTTCTACTGCTAAGCTCATATCAAAATATAGGCCCAGCTGTCCAATTATAGCTATAACTCCTAGTGAAAAAGTTCTCAGAACCTTGAATCTTCATTTTGGAATTATTCCTGTACTTACCTCAGATTTTTCTAATGTAGAAGAGGTAATAGCTTTAGCTAAGAGGATAGCCGTGGAAAATGACATAGCTGTAGAAGGAGATAGTATTATAATAGCAGCAGGTATGCCTACAGCAATGGTAGGTGGTACAAATATGTTCAAACTAGAAAAAATCTAACTAAAAAACTATCCTAAAAGAGCCATTAGCTTTTTTTAGGATAGTTTTTATTTTTTCACCATAATTTTAAATACCTATAATTGCTACATACGGCAATAACATAATTATGCCAAAAAATATTCCAATTACAAAGAGATACTGATTTTCTTTTAAATTATTGCTTTCTTTTAATTTTACAATAAAGGAATAAGATGCGGTTAATATCGCCAGTGTTATTATTAATCCAAAACCTAAATAATCCGTAAAAGAAAAGGCTAGATATGGTGCTAAGCTACCAATTAGTAACCCAGATATTAGACTGATTGCTATTTTAGGATAGGGTATAACTCTTTCTGTTGCTTTTTCCATGACTCTAATTCCTCCTCTAATAATTTACATCACACTATCTAGATATCAATAGTGTAATTTTAGTATAGTATAGAGAAGGTAGCTTTGTGTTACAATTAAATTAACAAATGTTACAATTTAATTACATTACCGAGAATTAGTCTCAATAATAACAGCCTGTTTTATAAACAGGCTGTTTTTAATTAATCCTCAAATTTAAAGTTTTTTAGTTTATCCTTAAAGATATCACCTAAGGTAACCTCATTACTGTCATCATTATATTTTAGATATTCCTTAGAGCTTTCAGAAGCATTTTTTATGCTTAAGGAAACCTTTTTATTCTTTTCATCTATATCTAGGACCTTAACCTTTACAGTGTCTCCAATTTTCAGAACATCGGAAGGCTTAGCGATATGCTCCTGGGAGATTTCGCTGATATGAACTAATCCTTCTACTCCAGGAACTAATTCTACGAAGGCTCCTATGGCTATGAAATTCGTAACCTTACCCTGTACTACACTACCGGATTTATATTTTGAAGTGAACTCTTTCCATGGATCCTGATTTACATCCTTAAGAACTAAGGACAGTCTTTTCTTCTCTCTATCAACATTCTGAACATAAACTGTAACCTTATCACCAACAGCTACTACCTCAGAAGGATCCTTTATCCTGCTCCAGGATAAATCAGAAATATGCACTAAGCCTTCTATACCATCTAGATCAACAAAAGCACCGAATTTTACTAGCTTAGAAACAGTACCTTCCTTCTTTTCTCCCTTTTTGATTGTGCTCCATAAAGCTTCCTTCTTCTCTTCCTGAGCCTTCTTTTCAATAGCTTTTCCGGAAGCAACCACCCTGGATTTTTCGCTATCAAACTCAATAATTTCTACTTCTAATTCTTTACCTACAAAGGAATTTATATCTTCAACATATTTGAGGGAAAGCTGTGAAGCCGGAATAAATACTCTTATACCCTTATAATACCCTATAGCACCACCTTTTACTGCTTCCTTTATGGTTATGTGAGTGGCTTCTTTATTTTCAAAAAAGCTCTTGAGCTCTTCCCAGCCCTTTATAGCATCAGCTTTAAGCTTTGATAGAAGGACATTTCCTTCGCCATCACTATTTTTAATAACCATTACATCGATTTCTTCATCTACACTAACTAAATCTACTAGTGAAGCCTCTTGATCTTTTGTGATTTCTTCCTTAGGTATTATTCCGTCGCTGAAATAATTAATATTTACAAATACCTCTGAATCCGTTACCTTTATAACCTTTCCTTTTATTATGTCACCAGTATGTATTTTATTGAATTCATACTGATCAATCATTTCATTCATATTTGTATCATTATTGTTCTCGTTAACCATGATTAATCACTCCTTATAAAAACGCTCTATTAGTTATTATATCATATTCTTGTTGTTTTTATATTACATTTTTCTGAATATACTATATTTACCCGGTGTAAAATTCAAAAAAGTCATCTTTTATAAAAATGCTTCTATATAGCATCATTATCTATTAGCTACAAAAACATACTCTTCTTCGGAAGACATGTGAGGATTAAAGCTATACCCTTCTGATGAAAACTCCTTTAATTCTGCAGGGTTATCAATGGCATTTTCCGTGATAAATCTGCTCATATACCCTC
>JAEXSY010000404.1 GCA_023440105.1 Bacillota bacterium | reverse complement strand
GTACCTTACTTTGCCAATGTACAAGGGTTAGGTACGGCTTTTGAAAGGAAGGGGCTTTCAGAGGTTGTCTCATTATTATATAAGATTGCTTTCTGCAAGGTGAAGAATGTATTTTTTGAAAACAGTGGAGACTCAGATGAGTTTATAAAGAGGAAAATTATTGGGAAGGATAAGATAACTGTTCTTAATGGAGCAGGAGTTAACCTTGATTATTATGAATACTCACCTTATCCAAAAGAGGAGGCTATTCATTTCTTGTTTGTTGGAAGGATAATGAAGGAAAAGGGTGTGGACGAGCTCTTTGAAGCAGCTGTAAGACTTAAGGAAAAGTATAAGAACAAGGTTGTATTTGATATTGTAGGCTTCTTTGAGGATGAATATAAGGACACAGTAGACAAGCTACAAAAAGCTAATATTGTTAACTTTCATGGCTTTCAACAAGAGGTAAGACCTTATTATGCCGCCTCTCATTGTGTGGTACTTCCCTCTTATCATGAGGGTATGTCAAATGTTCTATTAGAGGCGGCTGCTAGCGGAAGGCCTATAATAACCAGTGATATTCCAGGGTGTAGAGAGGCAGTAGAGGAAGGAGTAAATGGCTACCTTTGTGCGGCCAAAAATAGTAAAAGCTTGTATGAAAGTATTGAAGCCTTTATTAAATTAAATGAGGCTGAGCATGCTGAAATGGGAAAGAAAAGCCGGGAAAAAATGGTTAGAGAATTCGATAAAAATAGAGTGGTAAATAGAACTCTTAAGGAGATATTTAGCTAGATAAGAAGTAGAGGATAAGGGTATGTCTGGATATATTTTAATATTAATATGGATTGCAGCCTGTTACTTAATAACCAATGCTGTAAGACCTATACATAGAGAAAGAATCTGTGGTGACTGGGAATATAGATATGATTTTAAATGGGCATTAATTATCTTTTTGCCTATCATAATATGGGCAGGCTTTAGAACTAACTTTGGTGATACTGAACTTTATAGAAAAACATTCCTAGAGCTACCGCCAACTTTTTCAAGCTTATTTACTTATGTACCAACAATAGAGAAGGATAAGGGATTCACAGTACTATCAATAATTATCAAGTCTATAATTGGGAATAAGGATGTTATTTTTTTTATGATTATAGCTGTTATACAGGGGATTTGTTTAGTTAAGGTATATAGAAGATACTCCTGTAACTATCTTATGAGTATATTTCTTTTTATAGCATCTACGGACTATTTATCCTGGATGTTTAATGGAATGAGACAGTTTTTGGCAGCAACATTATTATTTTTATGTATTGGTCTTATTTTAAGCAAAAGATATATCTTAGCTATCATAATAACTCTTTTAGTATCTACAATTCATGGCTCTGCACTTTTGATGATACCAATGATCTTTATTGTACAGGGTAAAGCATGGAATAAGAAAACACTGCTGTTTATCATAGGAATTATTGCTGTTGTTATTTTTGTAGATCAATTTACTAATCTTCTATCGGAGCTTATAGTTGATACCCAGTATGATGATATTCTAACCAATGGTATTTGGGAAAATGATGATGGTACTAATGCCTTTAGAGTATTAGTATATGCTGTTCCTACATTTTTATCTTTAGTGGGAAGAAGGATAATCTTAAAAGAGAATAATCCGGTTATTAATCTCTGTGTTAATATGTCTATTCTATCTATGGGACTTTACATTATTTCCATGTTTACCAGTGGTATATATATAGGAAGATTACCTATTTATTTTTCATTATATAATTATATTCTTCTGCCCTGGGAAATCGAAAATCTTTTTACAAAAAAATCTAGTGATATTATGTATTTATTGACTATAGGGGCTTATTTAATATTTTATTATTTACAAGTGCATACTGTGTGGAATCTTATTTAGCAGTGATTGTTTTGTCAAAATAGTCTTATTTTGCTTTAACAACAATGGAGAATCCACAATATACGATAAAAATAGGAATAGTTTAGATATGGTTGTTACAATTAAGGTTTATCAGGAGGAGTTGTATGAGAAATGGCCCTACTGTCTCTGTAATAATGGGGATATATAATTGTGCAGACACATTGAGGGAAGCAGTAGAAAGTATATTAAATCAGACATATCATGATTGGGAGTTGATTATGTGTGATGATGGCTCAATTGATGATACATTCAGAATTGCAGAAGATTACAAGAATAAGTATCCGAATAAAATTGTTCTATTAAAAAATGAAAATAATATGGGCTTAAACTATACTTTAAACCGTTGCTTGGAGATTTCTAGAGGGACATATATTGCTCGGATGGACGGAGATGATCGCTGTATGTCTGATCGTTTTGAAAAAGAGCTTTTTGTGTTGGAATCAGAGAAGGATATAGATATAGTTAGCACTGATATGTATTTCTTTGACGAGACAGGTATTTGGGGGAAAATAACTCACCCAGAGTATCCCGTTAAACGGGATTTTGTTCATGAAAGTCCATTCTGCCATGCTCCCTGTATGGTTAGGAGGGAGAGTTATACAACGGTTAATGGTTATTCGGAGTCCAAAAGGCTCTTGCGAGTTGAAGATTATCATTTGTGGTTGAAAATGTACAAAGCAGGTTATAAAGGTAAGAATATTCACGAAGGTCTCTACGAAATGAGAGATGATCGAAGTGCTTATAAACGTAGAAAGTTTAAGTATCGATTGAATGAAGCATATATTAAGATACTTGCAGTTAGAGAGTTTCACTTACCATTTTATTATTATATTTTTGCATTTAAACCAATTTTGGTTGGTATTCTACCAAACTGTATTTATGACATATTACATAAAAAACGGTTGAATGCATAAGAAAACGTTGATAGAAGGGAGTGGATAGTTTGATTCCAAAGACTATTCATTATTGTTGGTTTGGCAATGGTAAAAAGCCTAAGTTAGCGCAGAGGTGCATTTCTAGTTGGAGAAAGTATTGTCCTAATTATGAAATAATTGAATGGAACGAGAGTAATTTTGATTTAGACCAATATCCTTATCTACGTTGGTGCTATGATAATAAAAAGTGGGCATTTTTAAGTGATTTCGCAAGGCTTCTTATTGTTCAACAATATGGAGGTATTTATTTTGATACTGATGTTGAACTAGTACGCAATCTCGATGACTTGTTAAAATGTGAAGCTTTCTATGGTTTCGAAAACAATGAAAATATAAATACTGGTGAGGGATTTGGTAGTATAGCAGGGCATATAACAGTTGTAGCAATGATAGAAGAATATTTACAGCTTAAGCCAGATTCTAGTGGGAATTTTTTTATGGTAAAATGTCCTGCTATGAACACAAAGGCACTGATACCATTTGGATTGAAATTAGATGGAAGCAGACAAAGTGTAGCAGGTGCAGAAGTTTTTCCAGAAGATTATTTTAATCCTTATGATGATCCTACGGGACTTCTTCACAAAACTGTTAACACTATTTCTATCCATTGGTATTCCAAGAGTTGGATGGGAAAGACTACAATTTTAAGGGGTAGGCTTACTAAACCATTGCATAGAATTTTTGGAGTTGATGCTTTCGAGAGGTTTAGAAAATGAAACCACAAATTTTGATTGTATCACATTCACTGGAGCTAGGTGGGGCAGAGCGTAGTTTGATTGGATTGTTAAATGCATTAAGTCCGAATAAAATCGGTGTTGATCTTTTCCTCCTGCGACATGAGGGAGAGCTTATGGATCAAATACCATCGTATATAAGATTATTGCCAGAAATACCCTCATATACTGTACTTGCTCGTCCTATGAAAAACACATTAAGGGAAGGCCATTTTTTATTGACCGGAGCGCGAATGTGGGGAAAAATCAGGGCTGCACATTTCGATAAATTGCATCATTATACTGAGAGTGGTGTTGCTTTGGAGTATAGTCATAAGTATACTTGGAAACTAATGCCTAAAATTGCCCATCATAAAGAATATGATTTAGCAATTAGTTTTTTAACGCCTCACTATATAGTCGCCAACAGAGTTAATGCTAAGATAAAAATGGCTTGGATACATACTGATTACAATCAAGTACAGATTGATGTGGCATCAGAATATAAGATGTGGTCCCAATATAATGGAATAGTATCTATTTCAGAAAGTGTAGCATCCAGCTTTATTAAAGTCTTTCCGCAGCTTGAAAAAAAAATCTTGCTAGTCGAAAATATTTTACCAAGGAATTTGATCTTAAAGCAAGCAAATGAATTGGATATAAGCAATGAAATGCCCCGAGATGGATCTTATCGCCTTCTATCTATTGGCCGTTATTGTTATGCTAAAAATTTTGATAACGTTCCGGAAATTTGTTCCAGAATCATTCAACTTGGTATCAATGTTAAATGGTATATTATTGGATTTGGTCCGGATGAAACATTGATTAGAGAAAAAATAAAACTGTGGAACATGGATAAACGAGTGATTATTTTGGGAAAAAAAGAGAATCCATATCCGTATATAAAGGAATGTGATGTTTATGTTCAGCCTAGTCGTTATGAGGGGAAAAGTGTTACTGTTCGAGAGGCTCAAATGCTTGGAAAACCAGCTGTAATTACCGAGTATGAGACAGCTAAAAGCCAGTTAGAAAATTGCGTAGATGGCATTATTGTCCCATTAGATAATCAAAAATGCGCCGATGCAATTTTCAATTTGTTGGAGGACGAAAAACTGCGTACCACGCTTTCAATAAATTGTAAGAGCAGAGATTATTCTAATGCAAAAGAAGTGGAAAAAATATACAGGATTTTTGAAAATGGAAACAAAAATAGAGAGAAATAAAACGTTAGATATTGCCAAGGGGATTGCTATAATATTGATGGTAATTGGGCATTGTTATTCCACAAGTAATTGTATTTTAACGTTAATTTATGGATTTCATATGCCGCTTTTTTTTATGATCTCTGGCATTATTTATGGGAAAAGGATAATTGAAAACGAACGATACGAGTTTAGTGTTCCGCATATCGTTATTAAATTAATGAAACCATATTTTAGTTGGAGTGTGATGTTTGCACTATTTCTTATTATATTGCAAACTATAGGGGGAAAATTCGATGTTGCCTCATTGTGCTCTAATTATCTTTGGGAGATTATTTCGTTGCAAGGTGTAAGTGTACTATGGTATTTACCTTGTGTATTGCTAACGGAATTAATATTTATATTTCTCAATAAGATGTGTAGAAAGTTTTTGTTGCCAGTAGGGGTAGGATTGTATTTGGTTGCATTGCTTTTTCCGGTTGATGGTGAATTGAATGTTTTTTGGAGAAGTTTTATTGGACTTGGTTTTTTTATGATAGGATATTATATTCCAGTGCTTGTTGATAAATGCAGAAAAGCAATGGATTTTTCTCATATTTCAGTTATCGTGACATGTGTGTGTATTTTTTTTCTATATGTCATTACTTCTATGAGAAATGGAATGGTAAGTCTAGTCGATTTGAAATTCAACAATCCGTTATTGTACACGGTAAATGCCGTCTTAGGTAGCGTATCATTCCTGTTTTTGTCCGCGCTTCTGTCATCACGAGTTAAAACTCGATGTATAGATGTGCTGACTTATTTTGGAAGAAAAACACTTTTTGTTCTTGAAGCACATATGTTTTTGATTGAAGTAATTCGTTTGATTGATTATAAGATGTTTGGAAATATTTTACCGAAATTAGGTTTGGTGGAAGGTATTGTGTTTGGGTCATTGGTATGTTCCATTTTATGGATGTTGTCCGCTTTGTATGAAAAAAGTAAACAAAATGAGCTGCGTTAAATTAAGGAGAAATTGTCATGTCACGGATAAGTGTGATTGTGCCGGTCTATAGGGCAGAAAAATTTTTAAATATATGCATAGATAGTATTTTAAATCAAACGTATCAGGATTTGGAAGTGATACTGATTAATGATGGCTCTCCAGATTCCAGTGGAAGCATATGTGATGAATATATGAAAAAAGATGATCGAGTAAAAGTAATACATCAAAAGAACGCTGGAGTTTCTGCAGCGAGAAACGCTGGTTTGGAGTGCGCAATGGGTGAGTATATTACTTTTGTTGACAGTGATGATTTTATTCAGCCGCAGATGTATGAGAAAATGATAGAGTATGCTCAGGAGTATCAGTGTGATCTTGTGATGTGCGACTGTATTAAAGTTGATTCGGGAGGAAGAAAGACGGTTTACTCCCATAATATTCGAGGTGGATATTATAATGAAGATCAACTTTATCGGGAATACTACCTGCATTTGCTGATTATGCCTAGTATTGAATATCCGGCAACAATCTCGAATTGCTTATGTTTATTTAGAAACAAGGGGGAACAATTGCCACGTTATGAGGTAGGGGTTCGATACTCCGAGGATTGGTTGTTTGGCTGTCAGATTATGCTCCAAGCACATTCTTTTTATTATATGAAGGGCCAAACGTATTATTTTTATAATTGTAGCAATCAGCATTCAGCTACGCATATCTTTGTGACTGATAAATGGAATGATTATAAAAAGTTGTTTTCACGAATTCAAGAAGAATTTGGAACTTGCGAGAAATATGATTTTAGTGACCAGATTGACAAAGTTCTGCTATTCTTTTTGTATAATGCAATAGGAGATATATTTTGTACAGATAGTTTATCTTACCGGCAAAAAAATGATATGGCAAGAAAAATATTACATGAAGATATTGTTGAGAGAATGTTTAAACGGTTAGATATTGGCAAGTTGGATATTCCTGTAAAGTTGAAAATATTAACTTGGTGTTATGCACATCCTATATCAGTGCCGTTTGTGTCTTCCTATATTGGAAGAAAGAAAGGATAATTTATAATGGACTCTTTGATTTCTGTTATTGTCCCGGTTTATAATACAGAGCATTTTTTACATAGATGTGTTGACAGTATTTTAAATCAAGATTTAAGTGATTTGGAATTGATTTTGGTTGACGACGGAAGTAATGATTCTTCTGGAAAAATTTGCGAACAATATACACGAGTTGATAAACGAGTAAAAGTGATTCATCAGGAAAATGCTGGGGTTAGTAAGGCG
>JAEXSY010000362.1 GCA_023440105.1 Bacillota bacterium | reverse complement strand
TTCCATATCAGTTATGGCATGACCAGGAAAAGATTTCTTTTGACCATAACTTACATACATGTACTAGTGAAGTCACTAATGGAACCGCTGTTATACCGCTGAGTATGGGTATTAAGGGAAAAATATGTAACAGGATTGAAAAGGCTATAGTAACCTTGCAGAAGGAGGGGCACTAATGGAGGTAATACACAAATATGGTTTAGACTTTGGTACAACAAATTCATCTATAGCATTAAGATTTGATCAAGAAAGAAAAGGATTGTTAGAAAATATTTGCTTTGAAGTAGACATAAAGAATAGACCTACAACATCACTGCCATCAATAGTCTACATTGATGAAAATGCTGAAACAAGTGTTGGAACAAGAGCAAAAAATGATTTTATTGTAAATGATCAGGTTAATGACAAAGCCCTATTTACTAAGATTAAGTTGATACTTGATAATGAAAAGAAAGATATTGTAGTTAAGCAGGTGGGAGATACTAAATATAGAATCAGCGACATAATAGCAATACTATTGAAGGAGCTTAGGAATAAGGCGAATAGAGACCATGTGGAAAAAATAGATGGATTAGTGATAGGAGTTCCAGTAAATTATGATGATAATTGTAAGCAGGTAATGATTAATGCCGCTTTTAAAGCTGGATTCTATCAAAGCATTGAAGAAGCGACGGATAAAACTGAGTTTATATCTGAGCCTGTAGCTGTGGCATTGGATTATGGGGTGGATTTAAGAAAGGAAAAAACTGTTTATGTCATAGACTTTGGTGGAGGGACGCTTGATGTAACCATTATGAAGCTTAAGAAACAAGTGAATAATGATGTGACTACTTATCCTCATGAAGTTATTTATAAAGATAGACTTACTTTAGGTGGTGAAAAGTTTACCGAGTTATTCTTCAAAAATTGTTTTATAAAAAAGTTTGGAAGAATGAAATTTATTGAGATGTTTCAATATCCACGTTCACTGTCTGTAGATGCTATATGGAACGAGCTTAAGAAGGATCCCTTAGGAGTTCGATTTATTGATGAGTTGGATTATGTGAAATGCTGCCTTTCATCCGATGATGATGCGGTGTTGGATTTTCATTATCCTGATCTAAATAGAAATCCACATATAAGAAAAAAATTCACTGCTGATGATTTTAGAGAATCAATTGCAGGTTGCTTTGATGAAATCAGAGAATTAATAAGCGACACTTTTAATGAATCAGGTATGTATGCAGAGGATATAGATGAAGTGTTATTAGCAGGAGGCTCTTCTTTAATACCCTGTATACAGGATATAGTTTTTGAGTTTTTTGATAAAAGTCTGGTGAGAAATCCCAGAAAGAATGCTCTTACTAGTATTGTTAAAGGACTAGCAGTGGCAGGATATCAGAAGAATAATAGAAAATTGCTTTCGGACATAGTGGACTCTGATTATGGTATCTGGGATAGTGGAAACAATAATATTTCAATAATATTACCTAAGGGTACAAAAATTGATGATACAGAATACGATAGATTTACTGCTAGCGGTGGAATAAGTAAAAGCTATATTGCAAGAGGAAATGTCGCTCCTAAGGTTGAAGTGTATCAGAACAAAAATAAATTGGGAGAATTTTTTCTCCCGCAAAGGGGAGGCGGTGTTTATAGAATATTTTTTAGTGTTGATGCGAAAAAGGGATGGTTATCCATCAATATTTATGATATAGAACTTGGCCAATGGTATGAAAATGTAATGAATTCAGAGAATAGCAAAGAAACTTTTGGCTTTAGTATATAGAATGGAGGTAAAACAATGGATATTAAAAAATATGATCCACTTATGGAAGCTTCTTATTATACTGTAGGAGAAGAGTATATGTTTATGCATACTATTTATAGTAAACCTTCAAAGCTTCCAGAAGGGATTGAAGAAGGCTTAACTGAATTTATTGAAGACGATGGACTAACTGAGGCTCCAGACTTAAGTGGTGAGAACAATCCAGGACTGACTGAGCTACCTGATGGATATAAAAAGAAGCTTTCAAAAAAGAAAGCAGAAAAAGCAAAATGCATTAAGTACGGACATTATATATATGAAGCTGGTAAGGTCATTAAGATAGACTTTGACAAGCTGTATGTATTATTTCCCAGTATAAAGGGAGGATGTTTATTATATAAAATTCATACTAATGAGGTGAAATATTTTCAAAGAGTGGTGGATTTAATAGAAGAAAAAGGACAAGCTATTTAAAAATAATGTATAAATATAGTTAAAACAACATAAATAAAGTGTTATAAATATGCGTATTCTAACATGTACAAAATAAAATCCACCCGCTGAGCGGGTGGATTTTTATTCAATTACACCTTTGCCTGTAAGTCTCTGAATTAAAGGAAGCTCACTTCATCCAAAAATAAGTAAGTGTTATAATATAAGAATGAAATAATTTATTTAAAGGATGATGATAATGAACACTTATTATACCCTTAAAGTAATTCTTAATAGTCACTCACTAGAAGACCTTAAAGAAATAGGTAAGTCCATTAGTATAAATAAATATTATAATATGAAGAAAGACGATTTGATTTCTGCTATATCAGATCACATATTGGATGAAAATAACCTGCAAATGTGTTTTTTAGTAGCTAATGACAAAGATATAGAAGCCTTTGAGCTAGCGCTAAAGGGAAGGGAGTATGTTGAGAATCCATATTTATACAGATACTGGGTGGATTTATTCTTAGCTTTTATCACTACCGAGGGTGAAGTGAATATTCCATTGGAGGTTAAGAAGCAATATTTAAGAATTAAAAAGCTCAAAAAATATCAGAAAGCTAGAGAGAGAACCAGAATCATTGATAGCTATGCATTAGCCTGTACCAATTTATACTCTGTAATTGATGTTAAAAAGCTGGTGGAGATTATAAACTCACAAACATCCTTAGATGCTGAAGTAGATGAAGTAATCAAGTGGTGCATTACAAGAGAGCGCTGTGGAGATGACAGGATGTATTTTTATGAAAATGGCTATATAATGAATGAATCCTATGGATATAACGCCTCTATGGATGAAATGGATTATGAAAAAATGCTTAAAATTCAGGATGGAAAGCCATATTACATACCAAATAGCGAAGAGCTTCTAAGATATAAGGATGACCTATACATAGAAGAAAATGAATCCTTCAAAAATATGCTTAATTATATGAGGACAAAGCTTAAAATAGAAGAAATAGATGCTTATGATTACTGTGCTGACATTCAACTAGAGATAAGATGTGGCGTTATGCCAAGTGAAATATTAAATAATTGCCAAAGAGCTGGACTTTCCTTTAGGAATAAAAAGCAGGCTGAAGGCTTTATGGAATATTTTAAGCAAATGTTTAATAATACACGAATTCCTGAAAATAGAGGCTATACGCCTAATGAAATACATTCAATCATTTCTACAAAAGATATCGCTGCTACTGAAAGTAATGGTAGCAAGTCCAATGTAATTCCCTTTCCTCAAGAAAAAAACTATGACACTAAAATACCGAGGAATGCTCCTTGTC
>JAEXSY010000299.1 GCA_023440105.1 Bacillota bacterium | reverse complement strand
CCCTTAACCTTATCCAGGATTTCTTGAAGCAGCCTTGGATGAACCTCTTTGCCCATCTTTAAGGTATAGCCTAAATTATGGACAAAAGTTGAGAATCTCTGGAGCTTTTCTTCGTCGGGATTCTCGTGGACTCTATAGACAAAAGGTATATTGGTCCAGTACATATGCTCAGCTATAGTTTCATTGCACACAAGCATAAATTCTTCAATAATCCTGTTGGCAATTTCTCTTTCATAAGGCTTTATACTAATAGGGACACCCTTTTCATCAAGGGTAATCTTAGACTCCTCAAAATCAAAGTCTATGGCACCTCTCTGTATTCTCTTTTTATTTAATATGAGGCAGAGCTCCTCCATGGCTAAGAAATCATCATAGAGAGGCTTATATCTCTCTATAAGCTCCTGATCCTTATCCTTTAATATCTTAGTCACGTCCGTATAGGTCATTCTTTCATCAGTTCTTATAACACTTTCTACGATTTCATGCTCTAAAACCTTTCCTTTTTGGTCGATAGTCATTATACAGCTCAGAGCAAGTCTATCTACCTTTGGATTCAAGGAGCATAGTCCATTGGAAAGCTTTTTGGGAAGCATAGGAATTACCCTGTCTATAAGATATACTGAGGTTCCTCTTTCTAAGGCTTCCTTATCTAAAGGACTCTTTTCTTTTACATAATGGGTTACATCAGCTATATGTACTCCCAGCTTAAACCTTCCTTTAGATAGCCTTTCAATTGAAACAGCATCGTCTAAATCCTTAGCATCCTCACCATCTATGGTTACCATTCTTACATCTCTAAGGTCTTTTCTTCTCTTATATTCATTTTCAGGTATTTCTTCAGGGATAGCCTCCACATAGCTTACAACCTTCTCTGGGAATTCTTCTGGTAGGCCGAACTTTTTGATAATAGTGAGTATATCAATTCCCTTGTCACCTTTCTTTCCAAGGACATCAATTATCCTACCTTCTGGATTTCTTCTTCCTTCAGGATACTTGGTGATTTCCACCTGAACAATATCACCAGTTTTTGCTTTACCCTTTTGGGCCTTAGGTATGAAAATATCGTTTTGCAGCTTTTTATCCTCAGGCACAACGAAGCCAAAAGCCTTGCTATCCTCATAGACTCCCACCACAGTCTTTATAGCTCTTTCAACAATCTTGACAATTTCTCCTTCTCTTCTCTTACCTTCAGAATCAGCCTTGGTTATAGAAGCTATGACCCTATCACCATTCATTGCACCATTGATCATTGGACTTGGTATAAAGACATCAGTAACCCCTTCTTCATCTGGTATTACAAAACCAAAGCCTCTAGGATGAGCTGATAGCTTACCTGGAACCATTCCAAGCTTTTCCGTAAGGGCGTACTTTTCTGCCTTTGTCCTAACAATTAAGCCTTCTCTTTCCATGGTCTTAAGCACTTTTTTAAAGCTTTTATATTCATTTCTTTCAATGGAAAAAACCTCAGCTAACTCCTGTATGTCCATAGGCCTGTAAGCCTGTTCTTTCATAAAATCTAGTATTACTTCTTTAATATTCATCCTTTACCTCCTGAATTATTTTATTAATAAGAGGATTTCGTTCTTTCTTTATTTTCTCCCTTTATACTTTGATTAATCCTTAAATTAAAAATTCTTATTAAACTATATTAATTGTATTCTTTTTGAAATAAGATTACAACAAAAGCCATTATCATTAATCATTTTTTTACAGATTAAAAAAACTGCTGAAACTAATCAGCAGCTTTTCCCTTACTTTAACATATTCAATAACAAACCACCAAATTTAACTATCATTGGAGCAAACACCACAGATACTATAGTCATGAGCTTTATAAGTATGTTAAGTGCAGGGCCTGAGGTATCCTTGAAGGGATCACCTACAGTATCTCCAACTATTCCAGCCTTATGAGCAGGGCTGTTTTTACCACCATGAACTCCTGACTCTATGTATTTCTTGGAATTATCCCAGGCTGCTCCCGCATTAGACATTAATATAGCTAGAAGCACTCCAGCAGAAATAGCTCCTCCTATTAGACCACCAAGAGCCTCTGCTCCAAGCAAAATCCCGACACCTAAAGGTATAACTATAGCTAGGACTCCAGGAAGTATCATTTCTTTTAATGCTGCAGTAGTAGATATATCAATACAGGTTCCATAGTCTGGAGTTGCTTTTCCCTCCATTATACCTGGTATTTCTTTAAATTGCCTTCTAACCTCATTAACCATCTGATTAGCAGCCCTACCTACAGACTCCATGGTCAAAGCACCATAGAGGAATGGAAGCATTGCACCTATAAGAACCCCTACAAGGGTTGTAGGTGATAATAGGTCTATTGCTGAAAGCTTAACAGCCTGAGCATAAGAAGCAAATAGAGCCAGTGCTGTTAATGCCGCAGAGCCTATAGCAAAACCCTTACCTATAGCTGCAGTAGTGTTACCTACAGAATCCAGCTTATCAGTGATATTTCTAACCTCATGAGGAAGACCTGCCATTTCTGCTATTCCTCCTGCATTGTCAGCTATGGGACCATAGGCATCAACGGAAACAACGATACCTGTGGTAGATAGCATTCCTACAGCAGCTAGGGATATACCATACAGGCCCATAGTTGGATTTGAGGTTCCACCTAAAATAAAGTATGATAAAAGTATTCCCACAGCAATCAAAATAATTGGAAACATTGTAGATTTCATACCTACAGCTAAACCAGAAATGATTGTAGTAGCTGAACCTGTTTCCGACTGCCTTGCCACTTCTTTTACACTTTTATAATCAGCAGAAGTATAAATTTCTGTGATCTTACCGATAGCAAGTCCAATTATAAGGCCAACAGCTACAGCAGCAAAAGCCTTAAAGTCACCAAAGGTTTTATAGCCGAGCACTGCTGCACAGATTACTAAAATAGCTCCTGAGGCGTAGGTTCCTGCATCTAGAGCTCTCTGAGGGTTCTCAGCCTTGCTGTTTCTAACTATTAAGGCTCCAATTATAGAAGAAATAACTCCTGCAGCTGCAAGAAGCATAGGAAAGCCTATCCCAATTGAGCCTTCAAAAGCAATTGCCCCTAGAGTTATTGCCGATATGATGGAACCAACATAGGATTCAAAGAGATCTGCTCCCATACCAGCAACATCACCCACATTATCTCCTACATTATCTGCAATTACTGCAGGGTTTCTAGGATCATCCTCAGGTATTCCAGCTTCAAGCTTTCCCACAAGGTCTGCTCCCACGTCGGCAGCTTTTGTATAAATACCTCCACCTACTCTGGCAAACAATGCTATAGAGCTTGCTCCCAATCCAAAACCAGTAAGAATATCACTATCAAAATTAAATATTATTGCTAAGACACCAAGACCAATGACTCCGAGTCCAACCACTGACATACCCATAACAGCTCCACCGGAAAAGGCAATGTTTAATGCCTTCTGTTGTCCTTTTTTTGCTGCTTCTGCTGTCCTAACATTGGACTTTACTGCAACCTTCATCCCAAAGAAGCCTGCGAGTATTGAAAATACAGCACCCACTACAAAGCAAATAGCCGTTGGAATACCTATGAAAAATCCGGTTATAACAGCTACAAAGACAATAAAGAATGCTAAATACTTGTATTCTCTCTGCAAAAAAGCCATTGCTCCCTGATGGATATATCCAGCAATTTCCCTCATTCTATTATTACCATCAGACTCTTTTCCAATACTATTACTAAGAAATAATGCAAATAAAAGAGCCGCAACTCCACTTGCGGCTAGTAAAAAAGCACTTGTCATAATAATTACCCCCGCGATAAATAATAGTCTTATAATTCAAAATAATATCATATTTTTATCAAATAGTGTATACTTATTTGTAATTTTTCACTAAATTGTATAACGTAAATGTTTACACGAAGTTGTAAATTACATTAATTTAACCATTTATGTCTTAATATGCTTCAAATTCCCAGGAATATTTCATCTGTTAAAAATAGTAATTACTTAATTTAATAGTCAGAAGTAAAATAAAAAACCATCCTAATTAAAGAATGGTCTGTCATTTCTAAACTAAATTTAATATTAAAGTATTTATTGCAAAAGCTACTGCGGAGAAAATTGTTATCTTATAAAGCAATGCTTCCTTTGTCCTCTTTTTGTTTTTTGAGAAGAATGTGTCTGAAGCTCCCTGCACAAGTCCCTTAAATCCATCAGATTTTGAAGGTTGCATAAGAACCGATACCATAAGAATTAATGCCAAGATAACCTCTACTACAAATAAGCCTAATTTCACGAGTTTCACCTCCACAGATTTTGAAAATTACTCTATTAGTTTATCACACTTAATTCCTTAACACAACCATTTACTTTTAAAAGGGCCCCAGGATTTCTCCCAAGGCCTTAATGAACTATTTATTTAAGTTCTTTATGTTCTTAACATTGAAGAAAGCGTCAAGGCCTCTGTACTCAGCAACCTCACCTAACTCTTCTTCTATTCTAAGAAGCTGGTTGTACTTAGCTACTCTTTCAGATCTTGCTGGAGCACCAGTCTTTATTTGACCAGCATTCATAGCAACAACTAAATCAGCTATAGTAGTGTCTTCAGTTTCACCGGATCTGTGAGAAACTACTGCAGTGTAGCCTGCTCTGTTTGCCATTTCTATAGCATTAAGAGTTTCAGTTAAGGTACCAATTTGGTTAAGCTTTATAAGTATAGAGTTAGCAGTGTCTCTGTCTATACCCATCTTTAATCTCTTGGAGTTTGTAACAAATAGGTCATCACCTACTAACTGAATCTTGTTTCCAAGCTTTTCAGTCATTAGCTTCCAGCCTTCCCAATCCTCTT
>JAEXSY010000260.1 GCA_023440105.1 Bacillota bacterium | reverse complement strand
TTTATATCTTTCGCATATGGATACCAGTAGCCACTTGTTGCAATTTTTCCATGCCTCATAATTATCATGCTATGAATAGGCATGCAATTTTTTTCAAATTCTTCATAGAGTTCAACCAAAATCTTGCTTGAAATTCCAAGCTTTTCTGGAACTTCGCGCACCAGCTTGTTCATTTTCTATCCCCTTTCAATGATTCCTTGTTACTATATGCAATTTTCTTTCGCAATCTCCACATTAATTCTCTATTTTGGGACTCACTACTTTTTATTTTCTAATATAAGATACTCTTTCATCTTCTTTTTTACTTCATCAAAACGTTTATCCCAGATTTTGTTTTTCTCTAATGTTGCATATATCTGATTAATAAATGTTAAAGCCTTTTCCTCACCATATGTCTTATCTAAATATTTAATCCATGATTTATAGCCTGCTTTTTGAGATAAGACAGCTAAATCATTTAGCAAAGTCATTATAGTATAAGAGACCATTTTTCGTTTTCCTAGGCTTAAAATAAAGTTAATAATTTCAACTACAATCACAGCTACAACAACAATAAGAGCCGTCTTACTCATACAATATCTTCCTTTCTTTTCAAGCGTAGCTTATTATTCAATTACTCGCAGATCATCATAGTAAGCAGTCATGAGTAGAGCAATATCTCTCATGCTGCTTAACCATGAATTGTTATAATTGAGCTCATAAAGATATGAAACTCTTATTAATTAATACCTTTTTTAGACTCACTTTATCTTATAGTAGTAAAATAAGGGGCATACTTTTCTGCCACCAAAATTGCTTCAACAAGACTCACTTCGCTGGCTATTCCCTGACCGGCTATATCAAAAGCTGTACCATGATCAACGGATGTCCTAAGAATTGGCATACCATTGGTTATAGAAATAGTCTTCTCAAAATCCAATGTTTTACATGCAATATGACCTTGGTCATGATAAAGAGAAAGAACACTATTGTACTTTCCATGCAAAGCTTGATGGAACACTGAATCCGCACCAATAGGACCCACAACCTTATAGCCTCCAGCCTGTAATTCCTCAATGGCAGGAGCTACCTCTCTCACTTCTTCATCTCCAAATAGGCCGTGTTCACCACAGTGAGGGTTTAACCCCGCAATCGCCATTGTCCCTTCGGTAACTCCCAGCTTTTTTAGAGCATCAGAACACCTTTTCACATAATCGATAATTCGTTCCTTTTTTATCATATTGCACGCCTGCTGTAAAGATACATGACGAGTTAAGAAGAATACTCTCATATTACGTACTTCGAACATAGTCAAAGGGTCTTTTGCATTGGTTAAATCTTCAAATATCTCAGTATGGCCAATATAGTTAATACCAGCACATTTTAATGATTCTTTGTTTATTGGAGTAGTAGCAACAGCATCAACTTGCTTACTCATTGCTAGTTCTATACTTTTAGAAATATATGAAAATGCTGCTTCTCCACACATTGCAGAAACTTTACCAAACTGAAACTTACTCATATCTATGTTATCAATATTTAACAAATTAATCACTTTAGGTTCAAAAACTGCTTCGCTCACGTTCTCGATAAGATGCACCTTAACATCAGCATGACAGATTTTACAAGCTTGATTAATAATCCCTTTGTTTCCAACCACAATAAGATGCGAATCCTGAAGTTGTGGGCTGGAGAAGGATTTAACAACAATTTCAGGTCCTATACCTGCTGCATCTCCTAATGGAACAGCTATTATGGGCTTATTCATCTGTATTTCCTCCCTTTATTTACAATATGTATACTACAACCTGGTAATATAAATTAGTTACTCTACTTCCTTAATTAAATAAGAATACCGAAAAATCCTCCAACAATTGCGATAGCAATAATAATAAACATAAGTTTAGTTATTGAGACATGCTTTTTAGTGAGTAACCACCAGCATAACAATGTAAATCCTAATGGAAGAAGATTAGGTAGTAATGCATCAAATAAGTCTGCTTGAAAGTCAAAACCAGCACCATTTTCAGTAGTTATTTTCAATCCACATGTAAGATTAACAAACTGAACCATTAATGCACCCATTACTACACAGCCAACTATGTTGGCCACAGTAACCAAATCATCAAACTTACCTGACGATATTACTTCAGAAATAGCCTCTCCACCTTTTCTATATCCATAGAAGAAGGTTGTATAGCCTACAATATAAACTGACGCTAACCTAAGAGCCACATATAAAAGTGGACCTACTAACCAAGCACCGTTTAAAGTAAAATCTGTGAAAAGAGCTATTAAAATAATGTTTATCATATTTATGAGAGTATCACCAATACCTGCAAGGGGACCCATAAGTGAAGTACGAATCATTAGAATGTCTTCACCTTTTATTGTTTCATCACCATTAGCAATCTGCTCTTCCATGCTAACAGCGATACCATTAATTATGTTACCCCAAGTAGGCTCTGTATTATAAAAAGCCATACTTCTGGATATAACCTCATTACGTTTTTCTTTATCATCTGGATACAGGTCATGGACAATCGGTACCAACATCATTGCATAAGTATTTCCCATTAATCGGATCCAAGAGTAACCTGCATTAGAATATCCAAGCCATAAATAACAAGCTTTAATTAAACTCTTTTTTGAAATCTTTCTTTTTACTTCAGACATTAGTTCGCAACTCCCTTCTTTTTAAGCGTAATATAAACAATGGCTAAAATTACAGCTACAACACTAGATTCAATCATAGAAAATCCCATTACAGCAACTAAAATGTATCCAACGAAAAAGAAAGGTATTGCTTCCCCTTTGAAGATAAGGGACATTGTGAAGGAAATTCCTATAGCCGGGAGCATGCCCGCCATGACATCTACAATAGTCAAAAAGGTACCACTCAACATGTCAACAACTGAAGTAATGTAACTAACAC
>JAEXSY010000200.1 GCA_023440105.1 Bacillota bacterium | reverse complement strand
TCTCAATTCTGTGAACAAGAGAGTTAACAGCTGATTCAAAAGAGCCTATGAGGCCAAAGCACCTGGATGCTTTATTTTCATAGCTTGCTATCTGCATATTTAAGGCATCCATATTAGCATCAATGTTGCTAATTACCTTGTTGTAATTATCAACAATCTCACTGACGCTATTTTTGTACGAGTTTTTATACAGATTACCTTTAAAATCGTCATAGGCTTCTCTGGAGAAGTCTTTTACACTATCCCTATAGCCCTTGATGATTTTTTTATCCTCTGCAAGTCTCTGATAAATTGCATCTATATCTGAAGCGATGGCAAGATAGCGTTCCCTTTCTTTTTGTTTATCCCTTAACTGAGATCTTATTTCTATAAGAGAAGATTTCAGATCATCTAAAGTTGCCATTTATACACCTCCTATCTCTTCTTACCACGGCCATTTGAAATAAGGAGTGGGAACAGTAACATTAAGCTCAACTCCCAGGAGTGCCTGAGCCTTTATCTTGACAGAAGTAGCATTAATATTTATCACACTAGTTTCAAAGGCAGTATTACTTTCTGCATATAGTGCAAAATCAGCACTTACTCCAGCCTCAACTCCTGCACCGAGGCCAAAGAGATCCTTCTGAGTCCCTTGATCCTTATAGGAGAGGATGGAGCCACCGAGACCTACAGAAGCCTCTGCTGCTGTAGCTCCAGCATCAACTCCAATGGCAAATTGCCCATTCTCCTCAAACTCAAAGGCAGCCTTACCATCAGCAGTTAGCACGCTTGCACCGGCTTTTGCCGTGACATTAAGATCCTCTGAGCCAAGGACTGCTGAAGCTTCTCCATGAATCACACCTGCCTCGCCAGCAATATTAAAGCCCACATATTCCTCGGAAAAGCCTGCTTTTGCTTCCCCTCCAGCATAAAGAGCCCTGCCAGAGGCACCTAACCTGAGATAATCAGTAAATTGAGCGTGTCCATTGGCTTCTGCCAGTGCAGCCTTACCTCTTACAAAGGCTGCCCCATCCTCTACCCCTGCTTCATAGGAAGCAGCTAAGAAGGAATATCCTGCATAAGCATAAACATCAGAAGTAAGTCCAACCGCCCACTGGTCTTCTGCAACAGTTACCTCACCAGCACTATAGGCAAAGGGATCCTCCTGAAGCATAAGATGGAGGGCTAAATTAGAGGACTTATTGTACCAGGGCTGAGACTTTACACTACCTATATTATTAACATTTAATCTGCCATCATCCTTATAACAATGACCCATGGTATTCTCAATCAAGCTCTTAAAGTCTCTTATTCTCTCCAGAAGCTTCTCAGCATTTTTCAGTGCTTCATCATCAGCAGAATATAGATCCTCTCTAATCTTAGTTAAGTCTTTATTTGTCTTATCATAGCTAGAATGGACACTATTCAGCCCTAGACCTTTTATAGATATATATCTTGCTGCCTGGCGTAGGGCTGCATTAAGCTCACCTTCTGCACTGCTAAAGGTTGACTCCTTAGCTTTCAGCGTCCTACCTATATAATCTAAAGCGCTTTCAGAAACCTTACCATCCTGAGAGCTTTCATACTGGGAGAATACTTCAGTGAAAAATCCTATTATCGCTGTCATTTCTGAAGAGACGTCCATCATTCCAGTAATAATATTTATAGCACCATCAGTTATATAATTCTTAAAGGAATCTGCGGCATCGCCTCTAAAATAGTTTGAAAGGGATATCTTATAAGCATTTTTATACTGAGCGTATAATGCTTCTAAGACTTTTGCTTCATAACCCTTGGTTTTTTCATATAAGCTGACTACTTTATTATTATCTAAAAACAAATCACCTTTTGAAGCCATATTCACTCTCCTTAATCATCTACCCAAAGATGAGGTCTTTAAGTGTTTTTGTCGCTATATCACTGTCGGTATTCATCCATTTTGCTTTAATTAGCTTCATGCTCTGTGTATCTAAATCAAGCATTTCACCAAACAAGGCTACGGTTTTATTGAACTCTTCAATACATTCTATATATTTATCAACGCTTTTTAGCTTCAAGCCCTGAGTCTCCAAGTCATACTTTAGTTCTTTAATCTTTTCTGCTCCAGATTGGAAGCTATCAATCTGGCCCTGAAACTCCTCAGGACTGAGATAAACCTTAGACAAACTCCATCGCCTCCTTTTTCAAAACTACCTGTGCTTCTGTTATCTTAAAATCTGACTTCTCACATAGCTCACAATACAGCTCATAGGAACAGGCATCAATAAAAGCTATGTACTGTGCCAGGGATATATTATTAATCATCATACTAGCTCCCGTGATGGCAAAGAGCTCTGGGTATTTTTTTAGGAGTACTAGATACTTCTGCAAAATTTTCTTCTTAAGCAAGTGAAACTGCTCTGTTGAAATTTCTTCATAGATTAAGGGTTTAGCTGACTGCAAGGCTTCATTTTCAAATATAATATTTGCATCCAAGGAATCTACATATATATCCATATCAGTATAAGGTAAATAAGCAGCTTTGAACTCCAATATAACCTGCTTTGTAAAATTAGTTACCCCTGGATATAAAAAATCAAAGGTTATAGCACTTAAGCTGTAATTTTCCCTGGCCAGGTTTAAAAGATGTGCATCCTGCTTCAAATAGGGATCATAGAAGTTATTTTTCACTTCAATGGAATGGTTTCTCTCAGGAAGCACTGCTTTTACTGCTTCATATACCACTTCTACTTTGTCTGCAGCACCATTTATATATAAATGAACATTCCCTGGAACAAGCAGTGTCTTAGCACAGCTCTTAAAGGTATCAAAGTCAATGGTTTCAATATCACTAATAAGCTCTCTAAGCTCAAAACACTTATTTAAATCAGAGAACTCAAAAATCTTTAGCCTGCTTCTGAATTCACCAGTCTTATATCTATTTGTAAAGGCAGACCTGGATATTTTTTTTGCTTCTTCAAAGTCCTCCTCATTATATTCACTGCTAAAAAGCTTTTCTAAAACATACTTTAGAGTTTCAATATAATCACTTTTCTTACCACTAAAGGCTATAATAGATTTTCCTCTTAAAACATCATATCTGATTCCAGGGCATATGCTAGTAAGGCGCCAGTACTGAAATAGAATGTTATAAAAGGCATAGCTTCCAGCAAATGAGCTCTCATTATCTATAAGATATTCTTTTGTTATAAAGCCACCACGAAGTGCTATGGAGGCATAGACACTATCCTCGTCATAAATCTCATTATTTAGTTCAATCTTAATTTTTCTATCAACCATAATGTCATCTCCATAAACTATTATCAGTGCCCCTCGCCATAAATGACGGGGGACACCAACAAAAGAATTTATCCTCTAAACTGATTTGCTATGTTTGTATCAGTTTCTTCAACAATCTTAGCAGTAGAATCAAGAGCTGCTGCTATTTCGCGAATGAGCTCCTCTGCCTTAACAAAGCCAGGCTTTAACTCCTGATAACGAGCTGCATAGGACTCACTTGCAGCACCTTCCCATTCCCCCTGAAGCATTTGAAGAAGAGAATCCATCTTGCTTATTACACCATTAACAGTACCTGCTTCAGTACGATACTGAGCTGCCCTCTCTCTCATTTGATCCGGGGTGATTCTAATTTGGTTTGCCATAATAGTTCCTCCTTAAGATTTTTTTATAATTTGCTCGGTTTACCAAGCATAATTACCATTGTTAATCCTTGGGCATAAGCCTTGCTTATACGGTACGCTATAGCCCAAGCTTGTCTAAGTATTAGCTCACTCTAGAAAGCTGGCTTGTCCTAGGCTCCACTAGCTTGTCCAAGTCTTCTCTTGCTTTTCCTATCCTTCTCTAACTTCCCTTACACAAAGAGGAGTTTTAAGCTTTATGCAGCTATTCTCCTTAATGTAGTAGCAGTCCCCCAGCTCTATAGGCTTCTTGAAGCTCCTCATCATTGCCAGGGGAAGATCAAAGAGCTTCATGCTGCTCAAATCATCAAAGTATAATAGATGACGTCCATCTCGAATATTCTTCAGAAGCTCTGGAGCGCTATAGGGAATGTTTGCATTTTCCACTGACGCTACTATAATACAGACATTTAGGTTCTTATAACGGCCAAGGATATTCTTATAGGCTGCAAGAGCATCCATGTCATTTCCTATAGCTATAAGAGAATCCTGATTATTTAAAACTAGCATCAGAAGCTCTGAAGTAGATAATATATCCTCATTTCCTCTTAGAAGAGCATCATAGCGATCCTTAAGCTTCCCTTCGATATTTTTGATAATGGTAACAGCATCCTCAGCTATAATGGAATAGGCTTCAACATTGGCCTTCTTCCTGAGAGAAGAGAGCTTCTTGTTTATCCCATCTACTATATAAACCTTGCTTCCTGCTGGGTACTGGCTGTCCAGCATACCTATGGAATACTTAAGCCAGTTGTGCTTCCCAGCATTCTCTCTGCCAGTAATGGCAAGGACTCCTAAGCCAGCAAAGTCCACTGATAGAGGGGATACACTGCCATAATCCAATCCCATGACAAGCTTAAACTTATCCTGCATATGACTGGCAAATTGTTCACTGACATAGGCAGCTGTCAAGGAAGCTGGGATAACAGGAATATTTCTTGCGGTAATATTTTTGTGCTTTCCATTAATCACTGCGATATATTCTTTAATTTCTTTAACCCTGTGAATTTCCTTTTCACCCTTAAAGGCCAGATAAGACTGACATTCAAGATATCTGTTCTCCAACTTGATAATAGCCCTGCCAGGAATGTTATCAATTCTTTCACTGCAGTGGTCGAACAAGGAGCTATATTCATTGGAATCATTATTGTACAAGGCAATCCTCGTAGAGAAGCTTGACAAATATCTGTAGCCAATCCCTGCTGTGTGAGAATTTGCTATAACAATACTGATACCTACAGAAAGCCCTTCCCGGCACAGATGGAGGAGTTCATCATCATCGTCCTTGAAATACATTTCCTTCAGTGCAGTTAAATTATCAATTATAAGCACCATAAGTGGTATATCTCTGTTGCCAGCCTCCTTATAGGCTGAGTAGGAGCTGACACCAACAGCTATAAGCTTTTCCTTTCGGCTTTCCACCTGGGACTTCAGAAGCTTGAATAGATTCTTAAGCTTTTCATCCTCTGAAGGAGTAACCACTCCCCCCACATGACTGAGGCTTTCAAAATTCTTTAATACCATAGAAGCAAAGTCCACAATATAGATCGATGCTTCCGAAGGAGAATACTTTGATGCTATGCTTCTTATAATATTTTGAAGAAGATTGGTTTTTCCACTTTGAGAAGAACCAATGATCATTATATTGCTCTTTTCAATGTCCACGGAGTAAACACCCTGATATTGATTTTCCGGATCATCGTAAACTCCCAATTGGGCATGAACTCCACCTTCATTAATATCCTTCTGTACCTCAGGATAATCTATAGCTTCACCTAAGGCTGGCAGGCATATGTCGGGAAGCTTGGACAGATGATTCTCATGGCAGAACTCCTTCACATACCTTACTATTGCATCTAGCTGTGTGGTGTTATCTTCCCTGTTCTTTTTCTTTTTCTGAGTATAAACAGGGACCTTCTTCCCTGAATCAGAGTAGCTATAAATAGTAAATTCCTTTACATTCACCTCATCAACCTTTTCAGAAGCACCGCTATAAGCAGATTGGAAAAGCTCGAAGATTTCATTGTTTCCTACCTGTAAATATGCTCTACCAGGCTCCTTGATCTCTGCTGCCAGAGGAGATTTGATCACTTCATTGCTGTCCTCCTTGCTCTGAACCTTAAGGCAGAGCTTAAATCGAGAGTTACTCCAAATCTGCTCATTAACCTGACCAGAGGGCTTCTGGGTAGCAAGGATCAAATGAACACCCAAGCTTCGTCCAATACGAGCTGCGGAGATAAGCTCCTTCATGAACTCTGGCTGCTCAGCCTTTAGTTCTGCAAACTCATCCACAATGATGATAAGATGTGGAAGGGGTACAGCTGCTTCTCCAGCTTTATATTTTTTAATGTACCTATCTATGTGGTTCACATCAGCCTCTGCAAAAAGTCTCTGACGCTTCTGAAGCTCAGCCTTAATGGACTTTAAGGAACGATTGATTGCCTTGCCATCAATATTGGTAATAGCTCCGAGTAAGTGAGGCAAATCTCGAAACTGATTAACCATTCCCCCTCCCTTAAAGTCGATGATAACAAAGGCAACCTCATAAGGGTGATAGATGGTAGCCATGGAGAGAAGGTATGTCTGGAGTATTTCAGACTTACCAGCTCCCGTGGTACCGGCAACTAGACCATGGGGACCGTGGGCCTTATCATGAAGGTCGAGGCTCACTACTCCAGCTTTAGAGACACCGATAGGCGCTGACATGGAGTTAAATACCTGAGAATTATCCCAATTACTTTTTAGATTTATATCATCTACAGCTATTATATTTAAAAGCTCAAAGAGGGAAATATTCTTGGTAAGGGTGCTTTCCAGGGAAATTTCCTCTGTATACACTGGTGCGAGAATTCTTATGATTTCACAGGCATTTTCTTGGCTTATACTGCTATAAGTAAACTCCCGGTCCTCCCTTTGGTCCTCTACATTTATGAGGATTCCTCTCTCCTTATCAAGAAGGCTTATTATATAACCACAGCCAAAGGGTATATCTGCTTTTTCCTCTCCAAAGAATATGAAGGTAACCCCCAGGTCTTTTCCTTTATCAATAAACTTAGAAATAGGATGACTCTTAAAGCCATATTCCTTATAAAAAAATACTACTATATTGTGACCAAAGGTCTTATTCTGCTCTCTTTCTGCAAGCTCCTTATAGAGATATTCAAAGACAAGATTCTTGCTTTCATCATCCCATACAAGGGTTCTTCCGCCTATTTCATCGGAATAAACATGAGGTAGCATTCTAAGCCAGTAAATATCATCCTTATGGTCTTTATCCGAGACAAAGATCATCTTCACATCGGAATGGTACTGGCGAGCTGCAATATCTATCACCATATTTTTAAACATCTCAAAGCGGAATTTTTCTTCTCCCACCACAGCAGCGGCATTTACTAGCTTTAAATCACATACCACAGGAGCATCCTGTATAAACCTGTGTTCGTTCCACATCATCTCAGGAATCTGCTGCAGCTCATCCTCCACCTCCAGCCTCTCCTGCTTTTTGTAATTAATTTCTCTCCTTGCTTCCACTGCCCCGGTGCCTAAGTAAAGGGAAAGAAAATCCTCATCGCCGCTCATGCGGTCAAATAAATCTGAGGAAAATTCTAAGATTCTATCTTTTTCAGCTTCCAAGGAGACATATACCTTTTCTAAATCCTCATGTTCTTTAGCTCTGTGCTCCTCAATTTCCCTTCTCTTTCTGGCAATGTAGCTATGATACTTCTCAATACGCTCAGCACACTGCTTTTTGTATTCCTTATTATTATCCCGAACGCTGATGATGGTGGTGAGGATTGCCATACCACCGGTGATGCCGCTGAATACAATCATGGTGGTTCCACCCCTAGACCACATAAAACCAGCTGCAATAAGCATTCCCATGGAGGAAAGGAGCCTTGTAAACAGGTTATTTTTAGGCTTTTGAGGCTTTGCTGGAGGGTCTAAAATTTCAATCTTCTCATCATTAATTACAGTTTTCACTCTTGTACTTCTATTAAATTTGGGGTAGGATTCCTTTGTTTTTGAATCCACATAGCTGAGTCCTTTAATAGTGATTCCCTCTCTAGCTTCTGTCCAGAGCCTTCCTTCCTTGTAATAGAAAGAGAAATCTGAGATGGATATAAAGTCTCCGCTGTCAATTACCTCCCCATCAGAGGCTTTATTTCCATTATGATAAACACCATAGGTGGTAGCCTTAATTACAAGCTTTAGCTTCCCATCCTTTTGGTCAAGAGTTACGGCGTCCTTCCTCACAAAATCACTGCTTATGACAATATTATTAGAGGGGGCAGTGCCCATGGTAATTCTGGAGGAGCTGCTGATATCAATAACCCTGTCATACCTTCTTTTGCCGTTATCAAAATCAATGAGAAAATCAATACTAAAAACCTCATTATTGAAGTCCTGATACTTAACCTCAAAGGAATCCCCATGGCTCAGGGCTTTCGTCATGAGCTTCCGTACATCTCCAAGATTAAGATAGAGATTATC
>JAEXSY010000083.1 GCA_023440105.1 Bacillota bacterium | reverse complement strand
AACCATTATCTTGAGCATCTGTCTTGGGGTTACTTGATTTTCCGTTATGCGGGAATAAGTCTGGTATAATTTTTCTAAATCCATCTCCTCTATAAATTGACTTAGTAACCTTACAGAATCATTATTGGGTATTATGCAGTCGATTTCAAACGGCAATTTTAATTGATACGAATGGCTTATAGTGGTATAATCTTTTTGTGTTAAATTATTTTTTAGCATATTATAATTATACACCTTTTCCCGGGTCCTTGTGGCCCGGGAATCGTATTTTATGACGTAAAAAAGGGCTGCGCACTAATTTCTTAGTGCGACAGCCCCTTTTTATATTTTAACAGAGTATTAAGTGGACACATTTTATTAATAGTATTAAAATTAAACTGTATAATTGTGTCAATCTATACTGGAATATAGGGTGGTTTTACAATATATGAACATAATTTTTGGAATAGATATTCGTAATAGCTTTACTAGAATCTCATACATTAAAGATGGTATTGACGGTATATATACAGGAATTTGCACTAATAGAGGAGAAAGCTTTTCTACAAGCCTAGGGATTAGTAATAATTTCTTGGGCGGGTACATAGGCTCAGGAGTTTTTCATAGAAGAGCAGAACTAAAGGATTATACCATAATTGATAGCTTCATAGATAAACTATTGGCTGGAAATAGTCAAAAGGTAGGCTCTGCTCTGATATCACCTATAGATATAGCCTATTTATATTTCTTTTTCCTTAAGGATCATATAAAAAACTTTTATGGCTATGACCTGAATAATGCAGTAGTTTCCTTAGAAGATATCTACTACAAGGATGAGCTTATATATGCTTTGAACACTGCTTTAAGAAGAGCAGAAATTGAACCTTTATTGTTTATTAAAAGCTCAGAGGCCCAGCTTTTAGGTTCCCACAAGCTGCTTAAGACCTGTGTTGACCGAGAAAGCTATATAGCTTCTATTGGAGCAGCTTCCTTAGGTTATATAGCAGGGAAGGAAGACCTTGAAGCTTTAATTAAGGATAACTTTGTGGCTAAAGTATTTAATGAGTTTTACGAAAGTTGTGAAAATCCACTGATTGAAGCTTCAAAGCTAGCTAGTAAGCTAAAAACTTCTAGTGAAATGGCTAATAAACCTTCTGTACAAACGCTCACTTCCACAGGTAATAATGATGATGATGAGAGTGAAAAAAATGGAATTAAAGTAAGAAATATCAAAACTAAAGAAGATGGATACACCAGGATTACTACCCCTTCTCCTATAATTGAAGCAGAAATAGGGGAAAGAATCATAGTCAATGCTGGTCCAGGTACCGGTAAGACTTATTCTGTAATACAGAGGCTTGCCTATATTATTAATGAAGGTTTAGCAGACCCTCAAAATATTTTGGTTCTTTGCTATTCTAGAGCTGCAGTTGCTGTAGTGAGAGATAGACTTACTAAGGAAATTAAGGCGGATAGATTGGCTGATGAAGCTTATTATCTATTTAATAACATTAGAACCTTCGATTCCTTTGCTACATATATGATGGCCGAGGACTTAGAGGAAGGGATCTTAAATTCCCTGGATTATGATGGGAGAATAGAGAGATTTGTTGAAGAGCTGAAAAAGGATCGCAGCTCTTTGGAGGATTTAGAATACCTTATTGTAGATGAGCTTCAGGATATAGTTGGTACTAGAGCTAATATGGTTAAGGAAATATTAAAAAGCATAAACTGCGGATTTATGCTTTTGGGAGATAAATGTCAGGCTATATATGATTATCTTATCGAGGATGAAGAGGAGCTAAACTCAGTAAGATTTTATAACTGGCTGCAGGAGGAGTATTCAGAAACTTCTATCAAGTATGAACTTGTAAAAAATCAGAGACAAAATCCAACCATGACAAAGCTTTCTTCTTATTTAAGAGAAGCAATACTCTCAAATGATTTTGTCCTTCAAGAGGAAGTTTTTAAGAAATGCAGAGAGCTACTGATGATAGGAGGCTATCGAGGGGAGCTTGGTGAAACCTTATACAAAAAGGAGGACAACCTTGCCATTCTTTGCAGGAATAATGGAGAGGCTGCCATGGTTAGCAGCATCCTATTTGAGAAGGGAATAAACCATAAAATCCTACGTTCTGCTCAGCATTTAGAGCTAGTTCCTTGGATAGGAGAGCTTTTAGGTAATTATGGTGAGGATAAGATTGGTCATAACGCCTTTATTGAAAGATTAGAGCACCGTGGCTATGAAGATAGAGAGAATAAATGGAGGCTATTAAAGTCACTGGCAAAAGATGAAAATGAGAGAGTACTAGACCTTAAGCTATTGACTAAGGAGCTGGTAAGAGGAAAAGAAATTCCTGAGGGATTAAATGCCTCAGGGAGTGAAAATGTAATAGTATCTACTATACATAAAGGAAAAGGAAGAGAGTTCAATCATATAGCTCTACTAGTTAGAGATTTTACTCTGGAGGGAAAAGGTGGACATGAGCTTGTTAATTTTGAAGAAGAGCTAAAGGTTGCTTATGTGGCCCTAACCAGAACAAAAGGTGGAATGAGCTTTTACGATTTACCCACTCGCTTTACAAAGCAGCTTCCCAGTAAAAGGTGGATAGGCTTCTGGTTTAGTAAAAAAACAAATAAGAAGTTTTGTAATTACATAGAAATTGGCTATCCTGAGGACGTGGATTACTACAGCTTTGTAAGAGGAAGCAAAGAAGAAGTGGAAAGAAAGCAGAGTCTAATAGCCAGTCTCGATAAAGGCTGTGAGCTGGAAGCTAGATTAAATGGAAGCTCTTATGATTTATATTACGAAAATGAATGTCTAGGTAGTCTCTCCAAAACTATTAATAAAGAGCTTTGGTCGGCTAAGAATGAATTGGGAGCTGGAGTGGGATTGCCCAATCGATTAACGGGTATATATGTAGACAATGTTACCACTATAGCTAATACCCGATATGATGAGGAAATATTAAAGGAATATAATAAATCTGGTCTATGGCTTGGACTTCAGCTTTCTGCTTTCGCAAAGCTTGAGTATAAATAGGAGGACAAATGGCGGGTTATAAGGATTATTATGATATAGAAAATATAATAGAGGACTTTCTCCGAAAGGATATTATTGGTCCTATAAGAGAAGACGAGGTTCTGGAGACAAAGCCTACTGAGGAATATTCCATGGGTATATTGTGGCCTCAAAGGATGAACCAGAATGAAGAAACAACTACCATTATGGAAGAAGAGGAAGCTATAGATATTTCTGTAGATAGTAAAGAAGATATAGGTGATATTGATTTACTTGGAGAGATGGAAGAGGAGTATATTAAAAATGATTTTAATAAGGCTAATATTTTTAAACCATCCTCTATGGCTATATCTGCAGTAATTAAGAAGGAGCAAAGAGAGCTTTTTGTAGATTTTTCCTTTGCAACCTATACCCTTGGATATAAGGAAATAGAATATACTAGAAAGAAAGCCGTTGATAATGAAGAAATAATGGAAACGGTAGTTAGAAGACAGGAGCAATATACTAGACAAAACCATGAGCCTGTGAGCTTAATAATAGATACTTATACTGGTGAAATAATTAAAGGCTCTGAGCTATTACATAAGGTTAATATACAGCTTTTTGTGAGAAAGCTTTATTCCGATGGGAGCAGATTGATTACCGTATCTGTTCTTAATAAAGCTGTGGCAGGAAAAGAGAACGTTAACCCATTAGCTCTATTTCAATGCAGTTTAAAGCTTAAGGCAGAGGAAGGCTTCTTACCAATAAACAGTGAATATTCTTCATCAGGAGAATTAGAACAGGAGATATTAGAGCTCCTTTACAGAAATGAAAAGAATTATGCCGTTGGTCATGGTTGCTCTGTTAGATGGCAGGACGAGAATAATAAGATATGCCATATATCCAGTGAATTTTTTCCTGTGGAGGAATTAAATCAAATGAAGCCCAGGAACATTCCCGGTGTAAAGTGCTTTAATATGACCTATTGGACTAAGGCTGATAAGCAGCTGGGGCTTAGAGAGCTATCTGAATTCATTGGAATCTATGAGGATTGGCTTCAGAAGCTTAAGAGTACTGGTAGAGAGCTAGACAGCTATAAAAGAGCAGTGGAGTCCTGCATTGAAAAAATAGAGCTTTGCATCCGTAGGCTTAGACAAGGAATAGAGACCTTAAGAGGGAATGAGTCTATGTGGAAGGCTTTCGTTTATATGAATGAAGCTATGGCTCTTCAAAGAGTTAATTACGGAAAGACTAAGGGCAAAAAGCTTATTCTAGAGGATATATCCTGGTATCCCTTCCAGCTTGCATATATCCTTCAAATACTTCCTGATATAGCCTGTGAGAAAGACTCCTATAGGGATGCAGTAGATCTTTTATGGTTTCCCACTGGAGGAGGAAAGACTGAAGCGTATCTAGGATTATCAGCAATAACGATTTTTTATAGAAGATTGACTAAAGGAAATTTATCCGGTGGAGTCACCATTTTAATGAGATATACCTTAAGACTTCTAACAGCACAGCAGTTTGAGAGAGCAACGGCTTTGATCTGTGCCTGTGAAGCCTTGAGAAGAAAGTATAAATTTTCTTCAGAGGAAATATCCATAGGACTCTGGGTAGGGATGGATCTGACACCTAACACCTTACAGGATGCTAAGGAAAAGCTCTCAGCCTTAAGAGAAGGAGATTATGTATATAAGGGAAACCCCTATCAAATATATCATTGTCCATATTGTGGTGAGGAACTAACCTTAGGCTCCTATAAAGTGCAGGGAAGCTTAAAAATACAGTGTCTTAATAAAGCCTGTTTATTTAGCGAGGGGCTTCCTGTATATCTAGTGGATGAGGATATTTATAAGGTAAGGCCAACTCTTCTTCTAAGTACAATAGATAAGCTAGCAAGAATAGTATGGGAAGAAAAAACCTTAGCTCTTTTGCTGCTGATAAAGCTAATTTACCACCAGAGCTTATTATTCAGGATGAGCTTCATCTTATACCAGGTCCTTTAGGCTCTCTTTCGGGACTTTATGAGATTGCTGTGGATGAGCTATGTACAACTACGGATGGAAGAGGACCTAAAATTATTGCATCAACAGCTACTGTAAGAAACGCAGTGAAGCAGATTAAGGTCCTTTATAATAGAGAAACAATTCAATTTCCACCTAATGGTTTAAGCTATGAGGATTCTTTCTTTGCAGTTATGGCTTCTAGAGATGAAAGACCAGCCAGGCGTTATATAGGAATCTGTGAAACTGGTGGAAATCTAGTGGATGTACTCATTAGGGTATATGGCTGTGTAATTTATTGTATAAATTATTTAAGAGTCAAAGGAGTGAGGGATGAGCTGATAGATCAATACTTTACTCTAATAGGTTATTTTAATACCCTTAAGGATTTGGGAAGTGCAGCAACTATACTGTTAGATCACGTCAGGATTTACAGCACTGCTTTAATGCTCCATAAATTTAAAGATTATTCAGAAGAGGTAGGCTTAAAGGAAATTGAGCTGAATTTTTACAGTGAGCTCACCAGCAGAAAATCCTCAAAGGAGATAAAGGATACTCTAGAGGAGCTGGAAATAAGCTATCCCGATGAAAGAGCTTATTCATACGTACTAGCTTCCAACATGCTTTCAGTAGGAATCGATGTTGGTAGGCTTGGAATTATGACTGTATATAGTCAGCCTAAAACTACTGCTGAGTATATACAGGCAACTAGCAGAGCTGGAAGAAGTAATCCTGGTATGATAGTAACCTTTTATAATTCTACGAGAACCAGAGATAGATCTCATTATGAACAGTTTAGCTATTATCATAGAACCTTTTATAAATATGTCGAACCTACTAGCGTAACTCCTTTTTCTTTTAGGGCTATTGAAAAGGCGTTACACTCCGTATATGTAGCTTTAATAAGGCATAGGGTAAAAAATATGTCCTCTAATGAAGCTGTGAGGAGTTTTGATAGTAATTCTAATGATGTAATACGCCTTAAAGGGAAAATTTTAGAGAGAATTAAGGACATAAGCCCTGAAG
>JAEXSY010000062.1 GCA_023440105.1 Bacillota bacterium | reverse complement strand
CCCACTTGGTGCCCTGTATGATACTCCTCATGGAATAGCTAATGCTATAATACTTCCAGTAGTGATGGAATACAATGCCGAGGCAACAGGAGATAAATATAAATATATAGCTCAAGCCATGGGGGTAAAGAATACAGAAAATATGTGTCCTCCAGAATATAGAAAAGCTGCAATAGATGCTGTTAAGAAACTAGCTGAAGATGTTGGTATTCCATCCACCCTTAAGGACATAGTAAAAAAAGAAGATATCCCATTCCTAGCTCAATCCGCCTACGACGACGCCTGCAGACCAGGCAACCCAAAGGAAACCAGTGTTGAGGACATAACAGCTTTATACGAATCCTTACTATAAACAAGAATCAATATTATATAAAAAAGAGCTCCAGACACAATTATCCTGGAGCTCTTTCTTCCTTCTACTACTTCATAATTATCATCAATAATTAAACTTCTATCTTCTATTTCTTGCTCTTTTCCTTTTATCTCTTATCTCTTAGTTTTTACCTCTTAGCTCTTACCTTTACCCTTACCTTTGCTCATACTATTAGAATATCTAGACTTCTTCCTATTACTATTTTTGCTACTAGCAATAGAATTCTTGCTATCTGGACAATGTACCTTTCCAGTTGAAATCAAAGATTTCTTATCATTACCAATGAGGTCAGTTCTTCCAGCCACTTGAAGAGCTTCAATAACCAAGGAATGATTTTTAGGATTTTTATATTGTATAAGAGCCCTCTGCATTGCTTTCTCATGAGGATTTTTAGGCACATATACCTTTTTCATAGTCCTTGGATCAACTCCTGTATAATACATACAGGTAGATATAGTTGACGGAGTAGGATAAAAATCCTGCACCTGTTCAGGCATGTACCCTATATCACGAACATATTCAGCAAGCTCTACAGCTTCTTTCATGGATGATCCTGGGTGCGAGGACATGAGATATGGAACTAAAAATTGATTTTTATTTAACTGTTTGTTAATTTTATAGTATTTCTCCACAAAAGACTTGTACACCTTGTTTTCTGGCTTACCCATTAGCATAAGCACCTTATCAGAAATATGTTCAGGTGCTACCTTTAATTGTCCACTAACATGATAGCTGCAGAGCTCCTTTATAAATCTATCCTTTTTATCGGCCATTACATAATCAAAGCGTATTCCAGACCGAATAAACACCTTTTTTACCTTCGGAAGCTTTCTAAGCTTACTTAAAAGCTCTAAATAATCCTCATGGTCCACTTTTAAATTCTTACAGGGAGATGGAAATAAGCATTGCTTATTAATACAAGCTCCTTTTTTAAGCTGCTTCTCACAGGCTGGATGCCTAAAGTTGGCAGTGGGTCCTCCCACATCATGAATGTATCCTTTAAAATCCTTATCCTCTATTATTAACTCAGCTTCTCTAATAAGGGAAGCATGACTCCTTGTCTGAATTATTCTTCCTTGATGGAAGGTCAAGGCACAAAAATTGCAGCCACCGAAACAACCTCTGTTGCTTGATAGACTGAACTTTACTTCAGATATGGCAGGTATACCACCTAATTTTTCATAAGAAGGATGCGGCTCCCTGGTATAAGGCAAGTTATAAACACTATCCATTTCCTTCTGTTCTAAAGGCTTTGCTGGAGGATTTTGAACTATATATTCCTTTTCGCCATATGGCTCCACCAAACGTCTTCCAGAAAAAGGATCCGTATTGCAGTACTGAATATAGAAGCTTTTTGCATAATTAGTCTTTTCCTTTTTCAACTCATCAAAAGAGGGAAGAATAATAGCATCATACACATTTTCTAAAGTCTTTGTTTTATATACAGTACCTTCAATAAAGGTTATATCTTCGATATTTAGGCCGCTATCTAATGCATCTGCAATTTCTACTATAGATTTTTCTCCCATTCCATATACCAGAATATTAGCCTGAGAATCAAGAAGAATAGAGCGCTTTAATGCATCAGACCAATAATCATAATGAGCAAGACGTCTTAAGCTTGCTTCAATTCCACCTATTATTATTGGTGTCTTCTTATAGCTTCTCCTTATAAGATTGCAATAAACCACAGCAGCATGATCTGGCCTTTTTCCTATAACTCCACCTGGTGTATAGGCATCGGTTTTTCTTCTCTTTTTAGACACGGTATAATGATTAACCATAGAGTCCATGTTTCCTGAGGAAACCAAAAATCCAAGCCTCGGTTCTCCAAACACTTTAATACTTTCATCATCCATCCAGTCAGGCTGTGAAATTATCCCCACCTTATAACCCTGTGCCTCTAAAACACGACTGATTATAGCATGACCAAAGGATGGATGGTCTACATAAGCATCCCCTGTTACAAAAGCAAAATCCACCTGATCCCAGCCATGATCCTTCATTTCCTCTCTAGAAATAGGTAATAACTTCTTCATCTATTCACTCCTATTATTTTCGGATTACCCCATTTTTCTCTTATAATAAAATACCTATCCATTCTATCATTAAAAAGCATATTATTCTATGGTGAGTTTATTGTATAAGCTTCAATTGAAAAAGGAGCCCTAAGGCTCCATATATGTTCCAAAGTGATAATAAATCTATTTTGGGCAAATCTTTTTTTTATTAATGAGCAAACTTTAAAGGCCATTTCTTTTCAGTAGTAATAGCACTAACATTGGTCTCTACCCATTTATTATAAGCTTCTGCCTTCATATCTGTATCTGCAAGATAATTGCTGAACTTCATTCCCTTATCTACAAAATACATGATGTGATAACCAAAGCTTGTTTTAACTATTTCTGTATCTCCTGGTTTTCTAGAAGAATCATAAATCCAGTTGTTAAACTCTTCTACCATTTGACCTTTAGCCACATTCTCATATAAGCCTCCCGCTGGAGCATCATCGGAATGCTCATCTGCTAGCTTTCCAAAAGAAGCTTCTGATGCATCCCCATTCTTCCACTGTGAATATAGCTCTTCAGCCTCTGTCTTGGCCTTATCTAAAGCTTCCTCCTGGGCAGCCTTATAAGCTTCTTCATCTTCATAATCTGCCTTAACTACTTCCTCAGGTTTTATTAATATATGCCTTACATTTACAGTATCATAGTCGTTATTGTCCCTGCTAATATAATAAAGAACATAATAACCATTAGCTCCTTGTATAACTGTCTTATCTCCAGCACTTCTGCCATTCTCTAACAGCCATTTTGAGTAGGTAGTATCCAAATTAGCACCCTGAGAAGAAATCAATGTTGCATCAGCATCAGAATAATTCTCCTTAGAAGCTTCATCAGCGTACTCCTTAGCTAGCTTGTTAAAGGATTCTTCATCGGTTATTTTTGATAAAAACTCCTCAGCAGTAGCCTTTGCTTCAGCCATAGCTGTTTCACCATCAACTGCTTCATTCTCTTCTGTTTCTTTATTATCTTCAACAGCAGCGCCACTAACAAAGAAAGATCTGTAGTTAATTACATCATATTTGTCTTTATTAGTATTATAATAATCTTCTAATTCTTTATCACTAAAGCTGTTTGACTTTAAAATTGTTTGACCATATTCCATAGCTAGAGTATATTGTTCTAGATTTTCTCTGTAGATATCCTCATTTACTCCAGCTTTAAAATAACTCTGAAGATATTTCTTTACTGATGAAAAACCTGCTGCCTTTGCTGTATCCTTCAAACTATTCATATTACTCTCTATTTGCTTTTTACCTGCTTCTGATAGATTGTAGCCATTTTCTTTAGCTTGAGTATAGAGAAGAGCTGTCTCCTCCATCATTTTTATGGTATCACCTTCAATTGTATCTTTATCTGGCATCATATAATTAGCATACTGTCCATAGCTTGCATAGTAAGAATTATAATAATTATAGTATAGATTATAATAGTAATAGTTAAAATCAGCTATTGAATATTCCACTTCACCTGCTTTAACAGCAGTGAAATTTCTATATAAGAGGTTTGAATTGAAAAAAGTTATCAAAGCAATAAGTAATGCTGTTACTACTCCTGCGATAATACCATATTTTTTTTGCTTTCTTACTAGCTCATCCCTCTCTCTATCTCTTAGCTGTCTTTTATCTATTCCCTTCTTTCTTTCCTCCTGCCTTTTTAACTTTTGCTTTGAACCACTCATTAAGTATCAATCCTTTCTATAAGTTTTAAAACTATGATTCCATAATAACTTCTTTATATATAAATAAATAAATTAGGATAATATCCTAGGTAATAAACTATGTCCACATTTCATCTAGTTATATATAAATAGCTACTTACTATTATATCAAAAAATTCACATCCGACTAGACTCTTCACATAATCCTCAGATAACTTTCTATATTATTTTGTTATATAAATAAAATCAAGGAAAGACAGCTCGGTTTCATCCATTATTTTCCTCATGTAAATAGATTAAATGAATAAACTGAGAAGGTCAAATCCTTTTTATTCACCACTAATAATATTATTAGTTATCACACATACTACCTATGGAAACTTGTAAAAATACCAGTGATATATATAACTTCCAATATGAAAGGAGCTAAGCTATGACTCTAAACAGTGATAATAAAAACCTTGCTATGGTATCAACAGAAATTCAGAGCTGGGATGAGGTATATACTTTCGATTCAGCCTTAAAAATTGGTACTATTTTCACTGCTCTTGATAAGCCCTTTTATGCGGCTGAACCTCCCCAAGGAAGCATCCTTACAGAAAACACTATTTATTCTTCTAAAAAGGATATTAGTAAAGAAAAAAAATCTATGCTATTTCAAATTACCTGTATAAGCTTTGCCTTAGATGACCTAACTTTATATCTTGATACCCATCCTGATTGCCCGGAGGGGTTAAGGATATATAAGGACTGTCACCAGAGAAGAGAATCCCTGATTAAAGAGTTTTCTTCTAACTACTATCCCATAAATCGTGATAGTATTGAATGTTCTGCTGCCGACAAAGCACCCTTTAACTGGAATATTGGTCCCATGCCCTGGGAAGGAGGATTATTATAATGTGGTGTTATGAAAGAAGGCTTCAGTTTCCTGTTGATATCAAGATTAAATGTCCCAAAACAGCACAGCTAATTTCAAGTCAATACGGCGGTCCTGATGGAGAGCTCAGTGCATCCCTCAGATATCTGTCACAAAGATACACTATGCCTTTAAAGGAGGCTGCCGGACTTCTAACAGATATAGGTACCGAAGAGCTTGCTCACATGGAAATAATCTCTTCAATGATATATCAGCTTACCAGTGATTTATCCATAGAAGATGTAAAGAAGGCTGGCTTTGATGGTTATTATATAGATCATACCACTGCTTTATGGCCTCAAGCTGCTGCTGGAGTTCCATTTACCTCTTTAGAATTTCAATCAAAAGGCGATGCTATTGCAGATCTCATTGAAGATTTAGCTGCTGAGCAGAAAGCAAGGACGGTATACGAGAATTTATTAAGAGTAATAACAGAGCCTTCTGTGAGAGAACCTCTTATTTTCTTAAGAGAAAGGGAAGTAGTACATTTTCAAAGATTCGGAGAAGCCTTAGAGAAAACCAAGGAAAGACTAAACTCAAATAACTATTATTATTTTAATCCAGAATTTGATAAGCAATTTATCAAAACAAAATAATATAATATTACAGAAATAGCGGCAAAAACTTATTCCTAAGTATTTGCCGCTATCTATGTATTAGTCTACATTACCTATCTACATGTTTTTGTATATTGAACAGCCTTCTTTAGAAACTGTTAAATCCAAAGGTTCAATTCCCGCCGCTCTCCAGGCGTTCTTAAGTTCTAGAGCTTTATAACTCTCCTCCACAAAAGCTATGCCGCAATCTCCTCCCCCAGCACCGGAGGATTTTCCTCTTCCGAAGGCATTGGCTATAGAGCAGAGGGTTTTAATCTTCTTTGTTTCTATATTAACTTTAGCTTGTTCACTAAGTTTTAATAAAGCCCTCCGGTTTTTGTAAAGAGCCTCTAGAGCTCTTTTAACTTCCTTTTCTTCAAAAGCATTAATTAGCTCTTCCACTGAATTATAGCTTTCCTTTAAAAAGTCATTATATAATTCTCTATGATTCTTTTGAAATTCCTCGATTTTCTTAACCATGGGTGCTGTACCCACAGATTCCTGTGTCCAGCCCACAGCCAACTGAAGGTTTTGTGGACAAATTAATCTTTCAATATATAAATTAGACCATTTGATATCAAGAAGCTCCTTTATGCTAAGACCTTCCTCAATCCTATCGAGAAGCCACGGAGCACTATAGGAGGAATATTGTATCCAACCTCCAAATACAGCTGCAGCTATATCTGCTCCAGAGCCATTACCCTGAGTTTTGAGATGGGCAATTGCTGCTAGCTTAAAAATCTTTTGTAAATCTTCTTTATTATTATATTCTCCATGGATATATAAAACAGCTGCAATAACTGAGGTAACAATAGCTGCACTAGAGCCAAGGCCATATTTTTTCCCAGTTATCGAATCATTTAAGTCACTTTTGATAGATAATATAAAAGGAAGGGGGGTTTTATTAATATCCTTTAAATATCCAACGGCTACTTTTAAAGCATTCTCAATGAAGCTTAGTCTTTCATCCTGAATATTAAAAGCTATACCTTCATGGGTATACTCCCAGGTAATATCATTAAATCCAAGCTGCGGAAGAACAAGATGATTATTTAAGGCTGGTCTAACCTCCGAGGTTATGTACCTATCTACTGCTATCACTACAGCTTTATGTCCAGGTTCTAGAACCGCATACTCTCCAGCTATCATAAGCTTACCTGGCACCTTTATAGTGCAGCCTGAGTTATTCATTTCATTTTCCTTCCTTTCTCAATATACTCAAAGGACCTGTACAATCCAAGGTGCTGAGTATAGAATCATAAATAGCACTCCATAGTTCACTCCCAGACGATAGAGAGTTCCTGCTACTATTCCAATTAAAAGTACACCTATAGCATTAACAAATCCACCATCCATGAAAGCTAACAGCAGAACAAGGCTAACAAATAGTCCTAATAAGGCTTCATGAGGAATCTTTTTAAAAACAAAGGTGCATATCTGCCTTGAATACTTAACAGCAATAAAAAACGTAAATGCAGCAGCTATACCTGCTCCAATTATCGTAGCCCATACATAATCTCCCATGGATAATAAATGATGCATGTTTTTTTCTAGAGTAAATACAGGTTCAGCGTTAAATAAAGGGTTTCCAGGACCTATAGCTACTGGAGATAAAGGTATGCCTAAGGCAATTAAAGGTATTAATATACCAGCCATATAAGTAGACTGGGCAAGAGCCTCCATAATAGTTACAGCAAGAGAAGCTTTTTTTACAGCATCCTTTTCTCTGCTGGCAAAAAGCTCACCAAAAAACACTGTGAGGCCTACGGGGCTTAATATAAAGGTAACACATCCAATTAAAGATGTAACTATACTATAACTTATTTCTTTTTTTGTTAATATCTTTAGTGGATTAGGAAACCTTCCAACTTCACTATTTCCTTTTAGATTTATAATTTTCTTATCATAACGCTTCATTCCATTCCTCTTGTCTTTATTCAATAGCTCGAAGAGGGTTAAAAGCACCGGGCCAATGGTGATGGCCAGAAAGAAGGATGTGGTAACATTTGTTCCCTCAGGAACAGCTCCTATCTCCCAATAAAGATAGCGCATTCCCTGTATAAGCAGTGTAAAGGGTAATATTGCTGCTAAGGAAATCCATTTGTGTTTGCTCATAAGGGCTAAAAGTATAGCTCCCACAACAAAAGCTACATCACCATATTCCTTAATAACATTGGCAAAGGGTATAAGAGCATTTGCTAAAAATAAGCTTACAGGAATAGAAACAAAAGTACCTATTACTGCTCCTGAAGCTATCTTTCTTATACTGGTATCCGTGAGTCCATGCTTCTTCAAAACCATGGCATGCTCTACCATAGGAGTAGACATTACCCCTGCAGGTATACCGGCAACAGAAACAGGTACAGAATCTATAAGTTTGCAGGAAACAATGGCAGCTATAAAAAATGATAATATAACCACCGGCTCTAAACCAGATAAAACAAGGACCAGAGTTATAGGAGCAATTGTTGCAGTCTCGTCAGCTCCAGGAGCAGCTCCAATTATTGTATACATAACTGCTGCAACAGCAGCAGCAATAATCATTTGAATAATTATCATGATATCCATTTTACCTATTACCACCCTCATCTAATAATATTCTTTTAGGCTTTATTATAATGCTAGAAATAACAAAACCTAAAATGGCGCCGCTTAATCCAAAGAAAAGAGGCTTAGGAGGCTCATTGGGAGCTATAAAATAAGCTCCAAAAGTGGTTACAAGACATATAAC
>JAEXSY010000056.1 GCA_023440105.1 Bacillota bacterium | reverse complement strand
GTTAAGAAGCTTATAGAGAAGGGAAAAAAATCAGGAAGTCTCACATATAAAGAAATAATGGATGAATTAGAGGAAATTGATCTAAATCCAGAGCAAATTGAGAAAATTTATGAAGTATTAGAATCTATGGGCATCGATGTTATAGGAGATATGACAGATAGTGAGGATACTGAGGAGGATTTGGATTTATCAGTTCCAGAAGGAATAGCAATCGACGACCCTGTAAGGATGTACCTAAAAGAAATAGGAAAAGTACCTCTATTATCATCAGAGGAAGAGATAGACTTAGCTTTAAGGATAGAAAATGGAGACCAAATTGCAAAAAAGAAGCTAGCTGAAGCAAATTTAAGACTTGTTGTGAGCATAGCTAAAAGATATGTTGGCAGAGGTATGCTGTTTTTAGATCTTATTCAGGAGGGTAACCTTGGACTTATTAAAGCTGTAGAAAAATTTGACTATAGAAAGGGCTTTAAGTTTAGTACTTATGCAACCTGGTGGATTAGGCAGGCGATTACTAGGGCTATTGCTGACCAGGCTAGAACTATAAGGATACCAGTTCATATGGTAGAAACTATTAACAAGCTTATACGTGTGTCAAGACAGCTTCTTCAGGAGTTAGGGAGAGAGCCTCTAGCCGAAGAAGTAGCAGCTCAAATGGATATGCCTGTTGATAAGGTTAGAGAAATTATGAAGATTGCTCAGGAACCAGTTTCACTGGAAACTCCTATAGGAGAAGAAGAAGACAGTCATTTAGGAGATTTTATTCCAGACGATGAAGCTCCAGCTCCAGCTGAGGCTGCAGCATTTACTATGCTAAAGGAGCAATTGATAAATGTGCTAGACACTCTTACTCCTAGAGAAGAAAAGGTTCTTAGACTTAGATTTGGTCTTGATGATGGAAGGGCAAGAACCCTTGAAGAAGTAGGTAAAGAGTTTAATGTAACAAGAGAAAGAATTAGACAGATTGAAGCTAAAGCTTTAAGAAAGCTAAGACATCCAAGCAGAAGTAAAAAACTTAAGGACTACTTAGATTAGCACCTTTATATAAAGGTGCTAATCTATTTAAAAGAGAGGTAGCTCATGGAATTAAGTAAAAGGCTTAAGGAAATAATTCTTTTAATTGATCAGTGTAATGTTATAGCAGATATAGGTACTGATCATGGATATGTACCTATATATTCTGTGAAAGAAGGATTATGCAGTAAAGCGATAGCCTCTGATATTAATAAAGGACCTGTTGATAAAGCTAGAATGAATGTAAAAATAGAAGGCCTTGATAAGGTGATCAGCTGCAGACAGGGACCAGGACTATCTACACTTAGGGCTAATGAAGCTGAAATTGCTATAATTGCTGGTATGGGAGGAAATCTAATAAGGGATATTATAGTAGATGAATTGGAGATTACTAAAGAGCTTAAATGTATGATCCTTCAGCCAGCACAGAATCCCGAGGTTTTAAGAAAGTTTCTGTATAATTCCTCTTTTTCAGTACTAAGAGAAACAGTAATATACGATGAAGGTAAGTTTTATGAAATATTTAAGGTTTCCTATAGTGAAGCAAATAATACTACATATAAGCAGTATATGGACTATGAGTTAAGTGATATTTTGATTAGGAGCGGAAGTCCAGATCTGAAATCTTACATAGAATTTAAACTGAGTTCCTATGAAAGAATATTAAACTATATAGGAGAAGACAGTGAAATAGCGTTTGTCAGAAGGCAGGAGGTTAATAATAAACTCATCCTATTAAAGGAGGTGCTAAATTGGCAGTTAAACTTGAAAAAATAATTGAAGCAATGGAGGCTTTTGCCCCTAAAGGTTTAAAGGAAAGCTATGATAATGTGGGTTTGATGATTGGTGATAAGGACAGTGAGATTTCCAAAGTATTATTAGCTCTTGATTGCACCTTAGAAGTGGTGGAGGAAGCTATAAAACATGGGGTAGAGCTGATTATTACTCATCATCCCCTGCTGTTTAAGAAACCAGCTTCTATCACCATGGATTCTCTTCAGGGCAGGAAGATAATAAAATTAATTTCAAATGATATAAATTTATATTCTAGCCATACAAACTTAGATTCTGTACATGAGGGAATGAATGATACCTTTATGGAAATTATCGAAGCTAAGGATATAGAAATACTAGAAGAGAATGAAGAATATCCGGGAGAAAGTCATGGTATTGGAAGGATAGGCAATATAGAGGAAGTAACCTTAAAGGAGCTAATAAATAAGTTAAAGAAGTGCTTTGGTGTGGAATGCCTAAGATATGCAGGCGATGAGAATCAAACCGTTTCTAGAATTGCTGTAATTAATGGTAGTGGAGAGGGGTATTTAGATACTGCCTACAAATTAGGTGCTCACTGTGTAATTACTGGAGATACTACCTACCATTTTGTTAGTGATTATAATGAAATGGGCCTTGCAATAATCGACTTAGGACATTTTCACTCTGAATGGTTTGTATATTTAAAGCTGATGGAGAAGATTAGAAATACTTCTGAGGATTTAAAGGATATAGAATTTATTGCTTCAAAAACTACCAGAGATCCGTATAGGTACCAATAAGTAACAATTGATTTTTTATATAATATATGATATTATATACCTTGCGAGTAAGCCAGACAATCGCTGCCGGTTAAAGCCGGGAGAGGAAAGTCCGAGCTCCGTAGGGCAGGGTGCTGGGTAACTCCCAGTGGAGGTGACTCTAAGGATAGTGCAACAGAAATATACCGCCGGAAGTATAATTGTATTATACTGAGACAGCTTAGCTGTCCGGTAAGGGTGGAAAGGTGAGGTAAGGGCTCACCAGCGCTAAGGTGACTTAGCGGCTCTGTAAACCCCACCTGGAGCAAGACCGAATAGGAAGACTTATGGGGCTGCCCGTCCCGTCTTCGGGTGTGTCGCTGGAGCCTGTATGGTAACAACAGGCCTAGATAGATGATTGTCAAATACAGAACTCGGCTTATAGACTTGTCTCGCATACCATGAAAAACATCACGTGAAAGCGTGGTGTTTTTATTTTTGCTGTTTTTAGGTTATTCAAAAAGAATAATAATTTTTATAAAAAGCTTGACAAAATATGGGTTTATATTGATAATATCTATGGGGAATTAAAAAAATTACATCTATATTAATAAATGAATGCGAAATATTATAATATATTGAAGCAAGCTTCATTCTTTTGAATGAAGCTTTTTATTTATAGGTGAATCTTATATATAGGGGGACAAGATGGAAAGGTATTTAAAATGGGGGAAGGAATATAAGAATCTCATTATTAATATAGTGGTTACTTTATTCTTTGTAGTGGCAATAACAATTTTTGTTCTGCCGGACAATTCTATGAAAGGCGCAGAACCAGTAACCTATAATCAATTTTTAGAAATGGTTGAAGGTAATCAGGTAGATAAGGTGAAAATCCAGCTAGATAATTCAACCTTTGCTTTTTACGATAAAGGGAATAAGCTTTATTCTACTGATAATCCTAAGACTGAAGGATTTAAAAAGGAAATTCTCGAAAAGGGAATAAAAGTTGAAGAGTATAACAGGATGTCTACATCATCAATGATTTCTACCTTTGTGCAGCTCGTCTTAAGCTGTGTGGTGATTAGCTTCTTATATACCATGATGAATAAAAGAAATCCTAAAAATTTATCAGATCCCGTATCTAAAGTGCCTAAGGTTAAGTTTCAACACGTGGCAGGGATTGAGGAAGTAATAACGGATATGAAGGTTTTAGTTGATTTTCTTAAAAGTCCTGATAAATATACAAAGAATGGTGCTAAGATGCCAAAAGGTGTTATCCTCTACGGAGAGCCTGGAACAGGAAAAACCCTCACGGCAAAAGCTTTAGCAGGGGAAGCAGGAGTACCATTTTACAGCATGGCAGGATCTGATTTTATGGAAATGTTTGTTGGAGTTGGTGCAAAGAGAGTGAGAGATTTATTTAAAACTGCTAGAAAAAATGCTCCCTGTATACTCTTTCTTGATGAAATTGATGCCATAGGGAAGCAGAGAAACAAGAACTCTCATTCTGAGAATGATCAAACTTTAAATGCTTTATTAGCTGAAATGGATGGCTTCGAGGGAGCAGAAGGAATATTAGTAATGGCATCCACAAATAGACTTGATGTTTTAGACCCAGCTCTCCTTCGTCCTGGCAGATTTGATAAACATATAAAAATTGAGCTTCCCGATCAGAGCAGTAGGCTTGAAATACTAAAATTACATTCAAAGAATAAGACTTTAGATAATAGCGTTTCCTTAGAGGAAATTGCTAAGCAGACTATTGGTTTCTCTGGTGCTGATTTAGAAGCTCTTATTAATGAAGCTACGATAATTTCAGTTGTTAATGGCAAAAAATCCGTGGATATAGATAGTATTGATAAGGCCTTTTTTCAGAAGGTTTTAGAGGGACATCAAAAGCCAATAAAGGATAGAAATGATATGGAAATGAAGATTATAGCCTGGCATGAAGCAGGTCATGCTCTTGTAGCTAAAGTAACAAAGGTCTTCGAGGTACCTAAAGTTACTGTTGTTCCTAGTACTAATGGAAGTGGGGGAGTTACCTTTACAGTACCTAAGAAGATGGGGTTATTCTCTAAGAATGAGCTTTACAATAGAGTAATGGTCAGCTACGGTGGAAGAGCTGCAGAACAGCTGCTTTTAGGAAGCGAGGAAGAAGTTACCAATGGTTGCTATGGCGACCTGGAAAGGGCAACAAAAACCATTAGAAATATTATATCCTGTTATGGGATGTCTAAAGAAAATGGCTATTTAAATTTAGAGGTATTAGGTATTAGAGATTCTTATATAGCAGAGGAAGCAGCAAAGCTTTCAAATGAGCTATATGAGGAAACTATAAAGCTATTAAGGCAGAATAAATGGTATTTAGAAGCTATTGCTGAAGCGTTGGTAGAAAAAGAAACAATCAATGGAGACGAACTTGATGATATACTTAGCAGACCATTGCCTTTAGATATCACTGAAGCTGTATAAAATAATGACCTTTGCTTTCATGCAAGGTCTTTTATTATATATGTTTATATTTACAGGCAATTAAAAAGATAGTATGCTATTAATAATAAAAGAAGGAGGTTTTACATTGAAACTTGAGCTCACAACTCCAGCAGTATTATTTACATCTATTTCGCTTTTAATTTCAGCTTATACAAGTAGATTCTTGACTTTGGCTCAGCTTGTTAGACAGCTGGATAGTCAATATAGAAGTGAACCGCACGAAGTGCTTCTAAAACAGATAAAAAATATTCAATTAAGAATAAATATAATTAGATATACCCAGGTAATGGGGGGAGTAAGCTTTTTTCTATGTGCTTTAGCGACTTTTTTAATCTTTAGAGAGCAGAATAAATTGGGTGAGTTTGCTTTTGGTGCAAGTCTTGTTGCTTTAATGATATCTCTTTTATTGCTGATTATTGAGGTTCAAATCTCTGTAAAAGCCTTAAATGTACAGTTGGATAAGTATAGATTAAATGATAAAGATAAAAAAAGCTAATATAAAGTTAGCTTTTTTTACTTTAATACTTCTATATAGTATAATTACTATATTATAGTAATTTTATGCTAAAGGAGTGCTTCTATGAATATTATTTGTTTTGATATTGGCGGTACATTTATTAAATCTTCGGTTATAAATGAAAAAGGTGATATGCTCTACAAGGACAAGTTCCCTACTCCAAAAGCAAATTGCAGAGTTTTAATACCACAAAGTATAATTCATAAAATCAAAGAGGTCTCAAATTATTTTAAGGTTGATGCTGCTGGAATAAGTTCAGCAGGTCTAGTAGATTCTCAAAAGGGCAGAATAATCTATGCTTCCGATAATCTTCCAGATTATACTGGAGCAGAGTTTTCATCTGTTTTAAGAGAGGAATTAAATATTCACTGTTGTGTTGAAAACGATGTGAATTCTGCAGCCTTAGGGGAGATGTGGAAGGGAGGAGCTGAAGGATTAGAATCCTTTCTTTTTATTTCTTTAGGCACTGGTATAGGAGGTGCAATAATTAGCGAAGGTAAACTTTTAAGAGGAGTAAAAGGGGGAGCAGGGGAAATTGGACACATGGTAATTAAAGAGAATGGTATCCCCTGTAATTGTGGTGGAAAAGGATGCTTTGAAAGATATGCTTCTACCTCAGGATTATTGAGAGCTTACAAGGATGAGGCTGGTGTTCAGGAGATAAATGGTGAAGAGTTTATTAAGCTTGTGAGAGAGGGAGAAGCTACAGCTAACAATGTTTATAATAGATATTTAGAGGACTTAGCCACAGGTTTATCTAATGCTGTCCATATATTAGATCCTGGTAATGTTATTATTGGGGGAGGTATATCAGCACAAGGAAATAGCTTTTTAAATGATATTGATAGGGCTTTTAGAAAAAAGATAATGAGCTCCTATGGAGAATATACGAAATTGCATTTAGCTAAGCTTGCAAATGATGCAGGTATGTATGGGGTTGCTTATACCGCTTTAAAGAAGCTCTCTGATTAAAATTGAAAGAACATCAAGGATGAAAAGGAGAATCAACAGTGATTAATAATATTGTTTTTGATATAGGGAATGTTCTGTTAGATTTCAAACCTCAAGAATATCTTAAAAATAAAGGTTTCAGTGATGCTTTAATAGATAAATTAATGACCTGTATATTTATGAGCAGGGAATGGATAGAGCTGGATAAGGGCACTATAGAAGTGGAAGAGGCAGTTAAAAATTTTATAGATTCTGCGCCTACCATTGGTAATGAAATAATTGAGATTATGGAAGATTGGACTTCAATGCTAAAGCCTAAGGAAGATATGATAGAGATGTTATATAAGCTAAAGAAAAAAGGCTATAGGATATACCTATTATCTAATTATCATAAAAAAGCCTTCGAAATTACTAGGAGACAAAATAGATTTATTGAAGATGTAGATGGTTATGTTATATCATGGGAACATAACTGTATTAAGCCGCAGAAAGAAATTTATTGTAAACTTCTGGATAAGTATTCCTTAATCAATGAAGAGACCTTGTTTATAGATGATATGGAGGAGAATGTTATAGGGTCAGAACAGGTAGGAATTAAAGGTATAATTTTTTCTGATGTGGAAAATCTCAAAAAGACCTTAAAAAAATATGACATAGATATATAGCTAATATTAATAAAAAAGTTCCGTAAAATCCGGAACTTTTTTATTAAAATAAAGTTAGAAATATTATTGGTATTAGAATAGAAGGAAGAATATTAGCTACTTTTATATTTGTAATACCAAGCATATTAAACCCCAGTGCCATAATTAATACACTACCAACTGCTGATACCTCTGTAATTACTGCTGTAGAAAGTATTGTACTCATAAATGAGGCTGATAAAGTTATTAGTCCTTGATATAATAAAACTGCAAAAGCAGAAAATACTACACCTATGCCTAGAGTGGAAGAAAAAACAAAAGAGGAGACTCCATCCAATATTGACTTAGTATACAACAGCTCATGATCTCCTGATAGTCCACTATTTAGCGATCCTACAATAGCCATGCTACCAACACAAAATAGAAGTGTAGAGGCAATAAATCCTTGAGCAAAGTTAGAATTTCCTAGTTTGTTAAACCGCTTTTCAATATTTTTAGCAAATTGATCTAGAAGATTATCTATATCAATTATTTCACCCAGTAGAGCACCAATAGCAAGAGATATAACCATTAATAAAGTGTTTTCTCCTTTAGTGCTCCCGCTTATTCCAATGATTATTACTGCTAAAGCTACTGCATTCATTATTGTTTTATTAATCTTATCAGGAATTCCTCCTTTGACTACAAGACCAAGAAGTCCTGCTATAAATATGGCTGCAAAATTAACAATGGTTCCTTTCATTTTAGCCCTCCGCAAAATTATGTTAATAATTGAATTATAGCATGATAACGATACAAGCTATAATAAAAATTAAATATTTTATCATCAAGTGTTTCCTGATAGATATAAAGTTGGGTATAATGATTAAATAAGGAATGATATGGAGGGGTGTTATGTTATATTTAAACTTTGATGATTTAAGATGGATAAATGGTTATTTGTGTGGAGACAACCATTTGTCGCAGGAGGATTTAGATAATTTAAAAACCTTTACCTTCATGTGGTCTATGTTTGAGGCAAAGGCTTGTGAAGGTGTTGGGACAGCTCAGTCTATAGCAGATTTTGTCTATAACAAGCTTAATGTGAGCAGAAGTAATACTTCTGGTAGTGTTATTGATGCATATTTTAGCTATTTTAAAGAAAGATATATAACAGACAAGTGTCTTAATTCTTATTATTATAAAATGATAAGGGACACAGAGGAAGTATTTTTCGTTAATGATTATGAGTATAAGGTCTCTGATTTTATTGGTGATAACCTATTAAAGGAATCTACTACAGAGGCTGATAGAATATTAACGTGTCTACTGATCCCTTATAGATGGAGAACAAATTTTTTCAAAAGAAACCAAGACCATATAAATGTTAAGCTTCAATATAAGAACTTTTCCATGGCAAATAAAATTATAGCGACTATTTTACTTCAATATAAAAATTAGAATAAAATTTTCTTTTGAGGGAATAATTCCTATATAGTACTAATAGGAGGTATTTTTATGGAATTATTCAAACGTTTCTTCAATAAAAGATATAGAGAAGAATTTTCAAAGGAAATATCCCTAAAGCTAAATGAAGAACAGTATGACTATGAGAGGTTATACTTTTCAATCTTTAAGGAAATCGAAGAAAATAGTGATTCGGAAACCCGTGATAATGATGCTAATAACCTTAAATAATATATAAAGCACTGATATTAATATCAGTGCTAATTTTTTTATTCAAATTTAAAAGCCCAGTTACCATTTCTAAACACAGAGACTTCTTCATCATTAAAGGTTGTTCCAGTTATGTTCATATCTTCTGAACCTATCATGAAATCTACATGGGCAAGAGAAGTGTTTATTCCAGCATTAACGAGCTCTTCCGTTGACATTTCGTCTCCATTAGCGATGCAGGAACTGTAGGCTCTTCCTAAAGCTAGATGGCAGGAAGCATTTTCATCATATAATGTATTATAAAAAATTATTCCAGAATTAGAGATTGGTGAGTTATAGGGTACAAGGGCAACTTCTCCTAAGTATTTAGATCCTTCATCAGTCTCTATGATTCCCTTTAAGGTTTCGTAACCTTCCTCTGCAGAAAAATCTATTACTTTACCATCTTCAAAGGTTAAAGAAAAATTATTTACTAAATTACCACCATAATTTAAAGGTTTAGTACTATATACTATACCATTAACACCATCTTTTCTAGGAGCTGAGAATACCTCTTCTGTAGGTATGTTAGCTATGAATTCTACTCCCCCGGAGGTTTTTTCTGCACCGCCAAGCCATAAATGATTCTTAGGAAGTTCAATAATTAAATCTGTTCCTAATGAATTACTGAAGTGTAATTTCTTGAAATTATATTCATTAAGAAATTTCATGGATGCTGAAAGAATATTCGTATGATCCTTCCAGGCAGCCACTGGATCCTGCTTATCAACTCTTACTATTTTGAATATATTATCCCATAGTTTTTCTACGGCTTCTTCAGTGTTTAGATCAGGGAATATTTTCGATGCCCATGCTTTTGTAGGGACAGACACTACACACCAAGAGTTTTTATTACTCATTAGCCTTTCAGTATGTTCCTTTAAGGCAAGCTGTTTTGCTTTTTGTGCTCTAGCAATACGTTTAGCATCTACTTCTTTCATAAGATCTGGATCTGAGGCTGAGATGGATAAAAAACATGCACCCTTTTGTGAATAGGAGGCCATGGATTCAACCTGCCAGTTTGGCACCTCATCAAAGATTTCTTCTGAGGCATAAAGATACTTAACCTTGGTAGATATTTCATCATTCCAATGGATAACCACTTCTCGAGCTCCTTCTTTATATGCTGATTCTGAAACTAATCTAGTGAAATCAGCACACTCTATAGGGGACATTATTACTAGTGTTTGGTCTTTTTGAATATTTACCCCCCTTTTAACAACCAAGGAAGCATACTTTTGAAGATTTTCTTCTTTCAACATTAACACCTCTCTTAAAATAAAATAATAATCCCTTTTAACTAAAGGGATTATAATTGGAGCTGGAAATGGGATTTGAACCCACGAACCTGCTCATTACGAGTGAGCTGCTC
>JAEXSY010000028.1 GCA_023440105.1 Bacillota bacterium | reverse complement strand
TATCTATACGGCAATGGAAAGCTTGAAGAGGAATTAAGACTTATAGATGAGTACATTTCAAAGTATCCTAAGAGAGAAGAAGTGTTAAGTATACCTAATCAGAAAGCCTTTAATGAGCTGAAGGAGTATAGTATACCCTATACCATTGATGAAGATGAGGAGAAAGAGGGAAAAACTTATCTCAGCTTAAATTTTGCAATAGGGACAGCACTAGATACAGAGTTGACCCTTGCATTTCAAATTTTAACATATCTGCTCCTTCAAAATCCTGCTGCACCACTTAAAAAGGCATTAATAGAAGCTGACTTAGGTAAAACAGTTATAGGAGATTTTGATAGCAGCAGTAAAACCCCAATATTTTCTGTTGTAGTTAGAAATTCTGATGAAAATAAACAGGAGAAATTTAAAAAGGTATTCTATGAAACTTTAAGAGAATTGGTAGATAAAGGAATACCCAAAAATATTATTGAAGGTAGTATAAACTATCAGGAATTCCTCCTTAGAGAAAGTGATTTTAGAGGCTATCCTAAGGGGATTATTTATTATATATCTGCAATGGAAACTTGGCTTCATGGTGAATCCCCTATACTTTCTCTTCAATATGAAGAAAACCTCATGAAAATTAAATCTGCCTTGAACACAGATTACTTTGAGAGACTTATAGATAAGTATATATTGAATAATAACCACTGTTCATTATTAATATTGAAACCGGAGCCAGGACTAGGAATTAAGCATAATCAAGCGTTGGAGGAAAAGCTTCGCAAGTATAAGGAGGGCTTAAGCCCTGAAGAAATACAAAAGATAATAAAAAACACAAAAGAACTTAGAATAAGGCAGGAAGCAGAGGATAGCGAGGAAATTCTAAAAACCATTCCAATGCTGGAGCTTAAGGATGTAAGCCCTGAAGCAGAAAAGCTTCCCATGGTGGTTAGAGAAGAAGAAAAAATTAAGGTATTATATAGCAATGTTTTTACTAATAAAATTGGCTACATTAACCTGCTGTTTAACACTAAGCATATTCCCGAGGAATTAATTCAGTATACTAGACTTTTAGGAAATCTATTAAGTAAAATAAACACAGAAAATTATAGCTATGAGGAAATTGTAAATATGATTAATATCAACACTGGTGGGATTAGTTTTTCTGTATCCAGTACAGTGGAAAGAAATAATCATTCAAGCTTTAATCCATTGTTTATTATTAAGGGAAAGGCCCTTATAGATAAGCTTCCAGAACTAACAAGATTGATATTAGAAATAATTAACCATTCTGTTTTCACTGAAAAAGATAGAATACTAAATATAATCAGAGAAGAAAAATCAAAGCTAGAAAATACAATTTATAATAGCGGTAATGCCATAGCTTCATTAAAAGTACTTTCTTATCTTTCTTCCAAGGGAGTTTATGATGAAAAAGTCCGAGGCTTCAGTTATTATAAATTCCTCTGTGACTTAGAGGACAATTATGAAGAGAGGTATTCTGACATTGTATCTAAGCTCTCTTTGATAAAAGATGAGATATTTAATTTAAATGCTTTAACCATAAGCTATACAGTGGAAGAAGAACATTACAACAGTATAAAGGATATGGCCAAAAGCTTTGCTGAGGGACTAAGCAAAAGCGAAATTAATCCTTGTGATTATAGTTTTGTTCCAAAAGCTGATAATGAAGGTTTGACTACGGAAGCTAAAATACAATATGTTGCCAAAGGCTTTAACTATAAAGATTTAGGATATAATTATAGCGGAGCCTTTAGGGTAATTGAAAATATACTTACTTTAGATTATCTTTGGAATAAAGTGAGGGTTATTGGTGGCGCATATGGAGTTAGCGTTAATATTCTGAAGGATGGTAGTGTATATATATCATCATATAGAGATCCTAATCTCTCGGAAACCGTAGAAGCTTATAATACTATTGGAGATTATCTTTCTAATTTGAATTTAACTGATAGAGAATTAACTAAGTATATCTTAGGAACTGTTAGCCGTTTAGACTTTCCTTTGACTCCATCCATGGTGGGAGAAATTTCTTATATGAGATATCTTGCTGGTATTACCTATGAAGATCTCCAGAAGGAGAGGGATGAAATATTAAATCTTTCAGTAGATAAAATTAAGGGATATAGTAAAATGTTTAACAAAGGGATGGAATTAGATTATATTTGTGTATTGGGTAATAACAAAAAAATAAATGATAATAAGGGTTTATTTAATGAAATAAAAAAGGTTTTTAAAACTTCTTATTAATATAAAAATGAGTGCTGCAACCTATAAATCTATAGGAACAGCACTCATTTTTTATCTCAATGCTTTTGCTCAATGATTCTACCCTTGTTAGGGATCTCTTCTTTTATATATTTTACAAAGCTTTCTGCATCCATTGGTCTTCCAAAGTAAAAACCCTGTATTTCATCGCAGGCAAAATCTTTTAGAATAACGTATTGTTCTATATTTTCTACTCCTTCAGCTATAACTTTTATAGATAGATCATGAGCTAAAGTTATTATGTTTAAAACTATAGAAGCCTCTCTAAGATCCACATGTATATCTTTAATGAAGCTTTTATCAATTTTTAGATGGCTGATTGGCAGCTGCTTTAGATATGTTAATGAAGAGTAACCAGTCCCAAAGTCATCTAATGCAACCTTTATGCCCATTTTATTTAGAATTCTAATAGTTTCAATAGTTTGATTTATATCCTTTAAGGCTGTAGTTTCAGTGATTTCAAAGCTTATCATTGAAGGAGAAATATTATATTTACGAAGGATTTGATCGATAAACTGAATAAAATTTTGCTGCTGAAATTGTAGCGGAGAAAGATTTATGGAAATGGGTACAACATTCATGAAGTTGTCGCTCCAATATCTTAGCTGCTTAACGGCTTTTTCGATAATTATTTCCCCTAATTTAATTATTAAACCTGATTCTTCAGCAGTAGGTATAAATTCATTGGGAGGAATAAATCCTTTCTCTTTATGATTCCATCTAACTAAGGCTTCAGCACCTATACAAGTTTCATCATCAACAGAAATTTGAGGTTGATAATAAACTATAAATTCATCCTGTTCCATTCCTTTTATAATATCCTTCTCCCAATGAAGACTATCTAATAGGTTACTTCTCATCAAGGGATTATATATAGCATAAGTATTCTTTCCTAGTGATTTTGCTGTATACATTGCTAAGTCAGCATTCTTTATTAAGTCAATGGGATCTGTACCATGTATAGGAAATATGGAGACGCCAACACTGACAGACATATAGAACTCATGATTATTTATAACCCAGGGTTTATTAAATGAACTTACTATATTCTTACTAATCTCTGATATATTATCAGTTTCCGAATTGAATTCCCGAATAACAATAAATTCATCACCGCCAAACCTTGAACAAAGAGAGTCTTTAAATACTTCTTGTAAATGATTTGCAAGGTTTTTCATCATTAAATCGCCTAAATCATGACCTAGTGTATCATTTACTTGTTTGAAGTTATCGAGATCTAGAAAGAATACAACAAAATTTTTATCTTTCTCTAAAGAATGCTCTGTCATACTATGTAGTTTTTCTATTAGATATGTCCTGCTGGGCAAGCCAGTAATATTATCATAGTAAGCTAAGTTGTAAATCTTCTGTTCACTAAGCTTTCTTTCTGTAATGTCAGTTATTGAACCAGCTATCCTTACTGGTATACCACCGTCATTCCAAATACCTTTACCCCTTAGTAATATCCATATATACTCATTGTGTTTTTTTCTAACTCTGCATTCTACAGATAAGGTATCAATCTTGCCTGATATATAGCTATCAAGAGTTTTTTTTACAAATTCTCGTTCTTCTTTATGGATAAAAAGATACCAGCATTTGAAGGTGCTCTTTGGATTAACCTTTTTTACTCCGAGAAGTTCAATAAATATTCTTGAAATATATAGCTCTTCACCAATTAGATCTAGATCCCATATACCATCCTTTGAACCATCTGAGGCTAAACGATATCGTTCCTCACTGGTTCTTAGAGCTTCTTCCTTCATATTTATTTCTTTTAATTGAATGTGTAATCTCTCTTTAGCGCTTCTTAAATTTTCATTGGATTGCTTTAGCCTGGAGATGCTCAAATGTAGATAATTCTCCATTTTTGAAATTGCTGTATAGAAGGTAAGCGCAGTAATAAGGGTAAAAGATGAAATATTAAAATACTTAATAAGTAGCTGGGAATTACCATAAATATATCTTTCATCTATAAAATAATTAGAAATAAAAAACCATAGGATACTAAAAATAATATAGAAGGTTGTAAGAGTTGTAGCTTTAACGTTTTTCTTCTTAGGATTACGACTGTGTATAAATTTTACCATATATGCCTCACAATATTTTTTTTCTATATAAGAATAATATCAAATTCTAGGGATAAATGGAATATATTATAAATAAATAAATTCATAAAATTTGTTTTTATCGTTTTTTTTATGCTAGAATAAAAGAGATTAAGAAGTATTTACCCAAATATTATACTATAGGAGGTAATTTATGAGGATCTTATTAACTAACGATGATGGATTCAATGCACCTGGAATAATGGCAATTGCAAGAGAAATGCAGAAAGATCATGAAATTATTATTGCAGCTCCTAAAAATCAGAAAAGCGCTTCAAGTCATAGTATAAGTATTAGACAACCACTTTTAGTAAGAGAGGAAAAACTTCAGGGGATAAATGGAAAAATATATAGCATAGATGGTACTCCAGCAGATTGTGTGAGAGTAGCAATGGATAAGCTTGTAGATGGAAAGGTAGATTTGATAGTATCGGGAATAAATTATGGTTTGAATTCTGGAACTGATATTCTGTATTCTGGAACAGTTTCCGCAGCTATAGAAGGATCAATGCATGGACTTCCTGCTATTGCATTATCTCAGGATGTAAATGAAGATTTTGATAGTTTTGACTTATCTTCTATATATGGAAAGAAAATTATTGAAGATGCAATGAACAGAGGGTTTGAGAAGGGGATGGTTCTAAATGTAAACTTTCCTATAGCTTATAAAGATACTTTCAAGGGAATTAAAGTTTGTAAGGTAGGTGTTAAGTCATATACTAATTCTTACGTTCCTATAAAAGAAGAGCAAGATGGTATAATTTATGAGCTAAGAGATGAAAATATCGATATTACTCATGAGAATACCGATACTTTCTTTTTAAAGGATGGCTTTATTACAATAAGCCCACTTCAGTATGACTTGACAAATTTTAATACGATAATTGAGATTGAGAATTGGTTTTAGATTTTTATTTGTTTGTAAATTAATATTTATGCAAATACATTGTCAAGTTATCATAGTATGTGTTATAATAAGAACAAAGATATTTGAGGCGAGTATAAGAGAGCCATCACTAAAGCATTGCTTATAGTGTGGCTTTTTTTATTTTCCTATTAAGGAGGAATTATATATGTATGATGTTGTTATTATAGGTGCAGGAGTAATAGGGACAGCAGCTGCAAGAGAAATAGCTAGGTATAAATTAAAAATATGTGTTGTGGAAAAACACTCCGATGTAAATATGGGAACCTCTAAGGCTAATAGTGCAATAATACACGCAGGATTTGATGCTAAGGTTGGCACACTGAAAGCAAAGCTTAATGTAGAGGGTAATAAAATGATGAAGAAGCTATCAAAGGATCTAGACTTTGATTTTGATCAAAATGGTTCTATGGTTCTATGTTTTGATATGGGAGATATTGATAATCTTAAAAAATTATATGAACAAGGAAAAGAAAATGGAGTAGAAGGGCTAAAAATATTATCGGGAGATGAAGCTAGGTCAATAGAACCTAATTTATCTGCTGAAGTAGTAGCTGTTTTATATGCTCCTTCCGGTGGGATAGTATGTCCTTTTGGTATGAATTTAGCTTTTGCAGAAAGCGCTTTCATTAATGGTGTAGATTTTAAATTCAATTATAAGGTTATAGATATTAAGAAGGAGAATGAATTATTTATCTTAACTGATGGAAAGGAAGAAATAAAAGGTAAGATTGTAATAAATGCCTCTGGTGTTTATTCCGATGATTTAAGCAATATTCTTAGCGAAAAGAAGATTAATGTTCATCCTAGGAAGGGTGAATATCTATTATTTGATAAGATGGTTGGAAATACAGTTCATAACACTATATTCCAGCTTCCCACTAAGCTAGGTAAGGGTGTACTTGTAACTCCAACAATTCATGGCAATCTTTTAGTTGGGCCCAATGCTTTAGATATAGAGGATAAAGAAGATTTATCTACGACTAGAGAAGGACTAAAGGATATAGCTGAGAAGGCAGCCTTAAGTGTTAATAAGCTGCCTATGAATATGGTAATTACATCCTTTAGTGGTTTAAGAGCTGTAGGTAATTCTGGAGATTTTATTATAGAGGAAGCTCAAGGAGTACCAGGTTTTATAAATGCAGCAGGTATAGAATCACCGGGATTGACAGCTTCACCTGCTATTGGAAAAATGCTTAAGGATATGGTAATTGAAAAGCTAAATCCTGAGACAAAAGATAATTATCAAGAAAAAAGAATTGGAATTAAAAAATTCAGTGCTTTAGATAATGAAGAGAAAAAAAGAGTAATTGATATTAACCCTAAATACGGTAATATAATTTGCCGCTGTGAAATGGTAACTGAGGCGGAAATTATTGATGCAATTAGAAGGCCTCTAGGTGCAAGAACCTTAGATGGTGTTAAGATAAGAACAAGAGCTGGTATGGGAAGGTGCCAGGCTGGTTTCTGCACTCCTAAGCTAGTGGATATACTTTCAAAGGAGCTGAATATATCACCTTTAGAGGTGACAAAATTCGGAGAGGAATCTTACATCCTTACAGGTATTAATAAAGAAAATATATAATGGAGGCTTACTATGATAAATTATGATTTAGTTGTAATTGGGGGAGGCCCTGCAGGATTGGCAGCAGCTATCAGCGCTAAGGAAGAAGGAATTGATAGTATACTAGTTAGTGAGAGAGATAGATTTTTGGGAGGAATTCTAAATCAATGTATTCATAATGGATTTGGTCTTCATACCTTTAAGGAGGAGCTGACTGGACCTGAGTATGCTGATAGATATATAAAAAAATTAGAAGAGCTTCATATTGACTATAAGCTTAACACTATGGTTATTGAAATAAATGAAAATAAAGAGGTTATAGCTATTAATGAAAGCGAAGGATTAATGAATATTCAGGCTAAATCAATAATACTGGCTATGGGCTGTAGGGAGAGACCGAGAGGAGCACTGAATATTCCTGGTACTAGATGTACTGGTGTCTACACTGCGGGAACTGCTCAGAGATTCGTTAATATAGAAGGCTTTATGCCTGGCAAAAATGTTGTAATACTAGGTTCAGGAGATATAGGTCTTATCATGGCTAGAAGAATGACCTTTGAAGGTGCAGAGGTTAAAGCTGTAGTGGAATTAATGCCTTATTCTGGTGGGCTTAAAAGAAATATAGTTCAATGCCTTGATGACTACGATATTCCTCTTCTTCTAAGCCATACAGTAACAGAAATAAGGGGAAAGAGCAGAGTTGAGGGAGTTACAATTCAAAAGGTTGATGAGAAAAGGAATCCTATCCCAGGTACTGAACAGTATATTGAGTGCGACACCTTATTGTTATCTGTAGGGCTTATACCTGAGAATGACATTTCAGGTAAAGCTGGTATAGATTTAAATCCTATTACTGGTGGACCTAAGGTGAGCCAGAACCTATCAACAAACATAGATGGAATATTTGCCTGTGGCAATGTACTTCATGTCCATGATTTAGTGGATTATGTGTCTCAGGAGGCTGCTGTTTCAGGCAAGAATGCTGCAGCTTATATTAAAGGTAATAAAAGCATAGAGAATAAGCTGAAAATAGAAACTGAGAAAGGCGTAAGATATACTGTTCCATATTATATTGATAGGGATAAGCTTCAGGAAGATATTTTAATTAGATTCAGAGTAGATAACACCTATAGAGATGCCTATGTAAACCTGAGAATAAACGATAAAGAGATATATCACATAAAAAAGAGAGTTATGGCACCTGGAGAAATGGAGGAAATAACTATTAAAAAGAATAAGCTCCCTGAAGATATGCCTATTGAAAAAATTACTATCGGATTAGAGGTGAAATAGCTATGGAAGTTAGACAATTAGTATGTATAAGATGTCCTATAGGATGTAATCTTGAAGTCACTTTAGAGAAAGGGAAAGATCCAATAGTAACAGGGTATGGCTGCAGAAGAGGTATAGAATATGGAAGTAAAGAATGTACAAATCCTACAAGAATCGTTACAAGCATAGTACCAGTATTAAAGGGAGAGATATCCATGGTTCCTGTTAAAACCAATGGAGATATCCCCAAGAGCTTAATAAAGGATTGTATTAAAGCTTTAAAAGGGATAGAGCTTACAGCACCAGTGAAAATAGGGGATGTAGTTATTAAAAATTTTGCAGGAATTGGTGTGGATATTGTTGCTACAAGGGATATAAATATTCAATAGAAAAGTATCATTTAAACAAGCCTTGATATATTTAAAGGCTTGTTTTTTTAATGATCCCGTAGAGAATAATTAATTTTATGATTATAATAGTAATAATAATATCAAATACTAAATTATACACAAAGAACAAATACATATACTTTTATAGAGGTATTATCATGAAGAAGCTTAAGGAAGAGTTTTACAGTAGAAGTTCTTTAGTTGTAGCAAAGGAACTCTTAGGAAAAATCCTGGTTCACAAAAATCAAGACAATGACCAGGAGTTATGGGGTAGGATCGTAGAAACTGAAGCTTATAAGGGTCCTTTAGATAAAGCAGCTCATTCCTACAACAATCGAAGAACAAAAAGGACTGAGGTGATGTTTGGACCCGGTGGAAGGGCTTACATATATTTCATATATGGTATGTATGACTGTATGAATGTTGTTTGTGCAGAAAAAGACGTACCTGAGGCTGTATTAATAAGAGGATTAGAACCAGTAAAAGGGATAGAAGAAATGTCCTTTAATAGATATGCTACCAGCTATGACCTTTTAACTAAGAGGCAGATGATCAACATAACTAATGGTCCTGGAAAGCTCTGCAGAGCTATGGGAATCACTAGAAAGCTAAACGGCATAGATCTTAAAGGACAGGAGCTTTTCCTTTTAGATGCTCCTAGGATAGAAGATTCAGATATAATTGCAGCTAAAAGAGTAGGTATTGATTATGCTGAAGAGGCTAAGGACTTCTTATGGAGGTACTATATTAAGGGAAATCCTTTTGTATCAAAAAAATAGCGTGCTTTTATAGCCAATGTCATTAAGTTAACATTGAGCTAAAGACAGGTCTTAAGAAAAGGGATGGAAGAATTGATTCTTTCCATCTCTTTTCTCTGTTTTATTGCATGACAATTAGGCAGATATTCA
>JAEXSY010000020.1 GCA_023440105.1 Bacillota bacterium | reverse complement strand
TGAATATCTGCCTAATTGTCATGCAATAAAACAGAGAAAAGAGATGGAAAGAATCAATTCTTCCATCCCTTTTCTTAAGACCTGTCTTTAGCTCAATGTTAACTTAATGACATTGGTAAATAGCAGTTCTATATTTTTCATTACACAGGTTATAGATTGTTTCTCAATTTCACTTAATACCATGAGTGAATCATAACCTGCTATTACCTGTCCTACTATCTTGTACCATCTTTCTTCTTCTACCTTATTATTATCTTCATCCAGAAGAAGACCTAACAAAAAATAGCACAAATCAAATATCCGTATATTACTCTGACTCAAATCAAAATCAATATATCCTGAAAAGCTTTTGTTATCAAACAAAAAATTTCCCAGATGTACGTCTCTATGAATTAGCTGCTTGGGTAAGTGATTATATACTTGGCTTAACTGAAATATAGAATTTTTAATATCACCTTCACATAAATATTCTGGATGGAATTTATTCAAACTACTGCTTACCCAGCCGTTCATCTCTTCTAACATGCTATTCTTCCAATAGCTTATTTTTTCTTCACAAGCTTTAAAGGCAATGTGAAGTCTGGCCAATATAGTTCCAAAATCAAAAAACCACTGATCATCACATTGAGAGATATCAACTATATTCTTACCTTTTAATTTAGTAGTAAGCACATACATCCTGCCATTCTCTTCATAATAATCATCACCCTTTGGCAGCTTAAAAGGTTTAGAAACTGGAATACCCTCTTTGTATAGTATCTTCATCATTTCAATATTTCTCTTTAGCATTTTTACATCACTATATTCCTTTAAAACATAAACATCATTTATGTTCCATGCAGAATGATATATTTGAACAGGATTAGCTTCCATATTCCACTGCTTCATTATTTCTTTAATCATAGCTTTCATCGGCTCCGCTTTTCTTTTTTGTAATAGGATAATTCTTCTTATACTCTTTATTGACAGGTGATAACACTCTGCCAATTCCTCAACCTCAATTCCTTCAAGATATTTATCATAAATATAAAGATTTCTCAGCTCCATTTCTCGATGATAATGGGTATTTTCTCCCCACTTACTCTTTTTCAAATTGCTCTTGGGAATGTATATATATACTCCCTCTGCATACCTTCTAACCTCATTAAGCAATTCCTTTGGCAGCACATCAATTCCGTTTATATACCTCATTTATTCACCCCTTTTCCTATTACAAATTCTACCATAGGACAAGTACAGTTTCATTCCCAATCTCATTTCTGTCAAATCATTGAGCAAAAGCCTCAGTCATTAAGTTCCTTGACTGAGGCTAAAGTAATTCAATACTTTTTAATTAGTCTTCATATCATATTCTTTTGAAAGGTGATGGAATATCTCACTAATATTATTGTAATAATCGTCTGTAGCTTTATAATGCTGTCCTTTTATAATTATATCCCCTGAACGGAGGGATATATCCATTGTTTCACCATTCTTGAGTATTATGTTAATTAACATACCTCCAGCTTTCATCTCTGGGACCTTTCTTATATTATCTATGGATTTGAGAGTATCTAATAATATCTGAATATCTTCTTGACGGGTTATAGTATAATACCCTGCAGGATGAGCTATGAATATTTCTTTAATATCCGAAGTCTTAAGTTCTTTTAACGCTCTCATAGAGCTTCCTGTAAAATACCAAGCTATTGCGAGAATTGATACTAAAAGAGCTATTATAAAAATATTACGCCTCGACTTTTTCACTCCTATCCTCCTAAATATTATTTAGATTATTATTTTATATACTCATTCATTATTGTAATTAGTTTATCTCTTGAAGCCTTATCCTCAAGATGTAAAGCTACCTTTTTAATTAAGTCACTTAATTCAACATCAATTTCATTTAATTCTTTAATTTCAACAGAAAGGAAAAAAGCCTGGATTATGAGAAATAACTCATGGTCTTCATATTTAAACTTATCACTATATGTAGACGTATATAATATTCCTCCTGAAGTGGAGGCTAATTGCCTTAAATCTCTATCACTTTCTACATTATTAACACCATCACCTATAAAAAGCAATTGAGACTTAACAGTATCAAAAATTAGTTGGTTTTTACTTTTATATTTTTCTGTAATATTTATTAATGATATTGTGGTACCGATAGAAATTATTATCAGTATAAGTAATAGCAGGTTTTTAACATTGATTTTCAAATATATCACATCCCAAACTTTAATGTTATTAATCTTTATCCATGCTTCCAACATCTTACTTATATTATATTATAAGCAAATAATTTACAATACATAATTGTGAATCAATTACTTCAAGTATTGAGTGTCACTGACTTTCACTGAGCTTTAATAATAGAAAAACCCCAGAAAATAGCCAATTCCAGGGTTTATGTATTATATTAAGTTATCTCTTTGTTAAGTCTTTGTAATTGGATGAGCCTATAATTTGATTATAGAGCAGTTCCTTTCACAGGAACTGTTAGTTTTTCTATAGCTACACCTTCATGGGTAAGCAACCACAGCTTCTTATCGACCCCACCTGCGTAGCCAGTTAGACTTCCCTTTGCTCCAAGAACTCTATGGCATGGAATAATAATGGAAATAGGATTATGGCCAATGGCTCCCCCAACTGCCTGTGAGGACATGCTAGGCTTATTCATACTAGCTGCCAGCTTCTTTGCTATTTCTCCGTAGGTCATGGTCTCTCCATAGGGAATTTGGCAGAGGATTTCCCAAACCTTTTGTCTGAACTCTCCACCCATAGGTGCTAAAGGCAACTCAGAGCTTTCAGGCTTTTCTCCTGCAAAATATCTGTCCAGCCATTTTTTCACTGTAGCAAATACTGGTAGATCATCTCTTTCTATCATTTCTACAGGAGCCGTACTAGCGAAATATTTCTGATTCTCAATCCACAGTCCAACTAGAGCTTCCCCATCGGAAGCCAGTGTAATTAAACCCACAGGGGATGGATAGGTTGTTGAATAATACATAGCATATCCTCCTTTTTGACCCTTATTTCAACTTACTGTTATTATAGCACATCCTAAAGGTAGAATCTGTCTGTTTTCTGACATGGTTTTTAGTCTGATAATATAAATACTATTATGGTGCAAAGTAAATAAAACCCCCGGAAATAACCATTTCCGAGGGTTTTGTAAGATATAAAATTATCTCTTTGAGAACTGTGGAGCTCTTCTAGCCTTTTTAAGACCGTATTTCTTTCTTTCCTTCATTCTTGGGTCTCTTGTTAAGAAACCTGCTCTCTTAAGTTCTGGCTTTAAGCTTTCATCAGCTTTAAGTAAAGCTCTGGAGATACCGTGTCTGATAGCTCCTGCCTGACCTGTAAATCCACCACCGTTTACGTTAACTAATACGTCGAATTTCTCCTTTGTAGAAGTTAATACTAATGGTTGGTTAACTATCATTCTAAGAGTTTCCAAACCGAAATAAGTCTGGATGTCTCTGTTATTTATAGTAACTTTACCTTCACCTGGTACTAATCTTACTCTAGCGATTGATTTTTTTCTTCTTCCTGTTCCAAAATACTGAACTTTAGCCATTTATATTCCTCCTCCCAGCTACTTTCTAATACTTTAATTCAAGTACTTCTGGTTTTTGAGCTGCATGATCGTGTTCTGCTCCTCTATAAACCTTAAGCTTCTTAAGCATCTTTCTTCCTAGAACACCAGTTGGAAGCATTCTTCTAACTGCTTCATGGAATGCAAACTCAGGCTTCTTTTCCATAACTTCTCTGTAAGGAGTTTCTTTTAATCCACCTGGATATAAACTGTGATGTCTTAACATTTTTTGATCTAATTTCTTACCAGTTAAAACAATCTTTTCTGCATTGATGATGATAACAAAATCTCCACAGTCAACATTTGGTGTGAATGTTGGTTTGTTTTTACCTCTTAATATTGTTGCAACCTGGCTGGCTACTCTTCCTAAAGGCTTACCAGCGGCGTCAATTACATACCATTTTCTTTCAACCTCATTTGGTTTAGCAATGTATGATTTCATCCTTTTCCCTCCCTGAACGTTACATCTAATTAACTAATCGTGATTATATGTCAAGACTCGGGGCTAGTGAGCCTTTTACACATTCTACTATTCTTACAAACATTAATAATTATAATACACGGATACGGGTGTGTCAACAAATTTATTTGTTAATAAAAAACTTTTTCTAGAGACAATCCCTGGGCAGGAACACATATCCCAGCCCTAGTTCTATCTTTAGACTCTATTATTTCTTTTATAGTATCCGGTTTAATCTTGCCTCTACCAACCTCTAATAAGGTTCCTACTATTATTCTTACCATATTATAGAGAAATCCATCAGCAGAAGCATAAATTTTTATTAAATCTCCCTCTTTATGGACCTCCAGGGCTGTTATGGTCCTTACTGAGGTTTTTACTGAGCTTCCAGTACTTTTAAAAGCAGTAAAATCATGTTTTCCTAAAAAGTATCTAGAAGCCTCCTTCATCTTATCTATATTCAGACTATCCTTAACTAAATATGTGGAATTTCTATATAAAGGTGACCTTACAGGCCTATTTAATATGGTATAGCAGTAGGTTTTACCCACCGCAGCATAGCGTGAATGAAAATCCTCTGGGACCTCCTGAGAGCTCACCACTGCAATATCCACAGGCAGCTTACTGTTTAGGGCTTCTTTAAATCTCTCTGGTGGCACTGTGGAGCTAGTTTTAAAGTTTGCTACAAAGGCTCTGCTGTGAACACCTGAGTCAGTACGGCTGCAGCCAGTTAAATTTATTGCTTCGGGTGTTTCCCCAGTTAGGGAGCTTATTGCCTTCTCTACAGCTTCCTGTACTGTAGGCTCCTTAACCTGCCTCTGCCATCCACAATAATTCGTACCATCAAATTCTATTATGAGCTTGATATTTTTCATCTCTATGCCTCTACCACAGTACTCTTATGGCAATGCTGATTGCTACTAAAATGGCAAAGACTACAAAGGCAATAATATCCCTATAGGTATAGACTAACTTCTTCATTCGTGTCCTTCCCTCTCCCCCTCTGTAGCATCTAGCTTCCATAGCCATAGCAAGCTCATCGGATCTTCTAAAGGAGCTTATAAAAAGTGGTACCAGTAAAGGTATAAGACTCTTAGCCTTTTGAATTATTCCTCCACTTTCAAAATCTGCCCCTCTTGCCTTCTGAGCTTTCATAATCTTATCTGTTTCATCCATAAGTGTAGGAATAAATCTTAAAGCTATACTCATCATCATAGCTAATTCATGGGCTGGTACCCCTATCTTCTTAAAAGGGCTTAAAAGGCTCTCTATTCCATCTGTAAGCTCTATTGGAGAGGTAGTTAAGGTAAGTACCGAAGTACCCATAATGAGAAGTATAAGCCTGAAGGCCATGAATGCAGCTGTTTTTAAGCCTTCTTCATAAACAGAAAGAAAACCAAACTGAAAAATTAACGTATCCTGTGTACCTCTTATCATAAATATATTTAATACCGCTGTGATTATAATAAGAGCCAAGACTCCTCTTACTCCCTTATAAAGATATTTAACAGGGAGCTTTGACACATAAACTGTTAAAGCCAGAAAAATAATGACAAATATATATCCAAAGAAATTATTTATAATAAAGAGGTTTATTATAAATAATAAGGATATTAAAAGCTTTGTTCTTGGATCTAGCTTATGTATAAAGGATTCACCAGGAACATACTGTCCTATAGTAATATCTTTAATCATTATTAAAAACTCCTTCCCTATATAGTCTTAGGAGCTCCTCTTTTGCTTCTTCAACAGTTATTATATTATCAGAAACTGGAAATCCCTTCTCTTTAAGAGCTCTAATTAAATAAGTAACTTGAGGTACTGCTAGGCCTACCTCTTCCAGCTCCTCAATTCTCATAAAGACTTCTCCAGGTCTTCCATCCAAATATATTTCTCCCTTATTCATAACCACTACACGCTCTGCAAGCTTTGCTACATCTTCCATGCTATGGGAAACTAGAATAATAGTCATTTTATAGGTATTATGAAGTTCCTTTATCTGTCCAAGTATCTCATCTCTTCCTTTAGGATCAAGTCCTGCTGTCGGCTCATCTAAGATTAATACCTTAGGTTCCATAGCCACAACTCCAGCTATAGCAACTCTTCGCTTTTGACCTCCACTTAACTCAAAGGGCGAGATATCTTTATACTTTTGGTAGTCAAGACCCACTATTTTCATTGCCTTTTTAACTCTTGAAGAAACTTCTTCTTCGCTAAGTCCCAAATTTCTAGGACCGAAGGCAATATCTTTTTCTATTGTTTCTTCAAAAAGCTGATATTCAGGATATTGGAATACTAAGCCAACCTTTTTTCTTACCTCAGTCAGATTAATTTTCTCTTGTGTAATATCCAAATCATCTACATATATTTTTCCAGAAGAAGGTTTAAGGAGCGCATTTAAGTGCTGTATCAGAGTAGACTTTCCTGAGCCTGTATGTCCAATTAAAGCTACGAACTCTCCATCCTTAAACTCAATGGATATATCCTTAAGAGCAGCTTTCTCGAAAGGAGTCTTAGGCATATATATATGATTAAGTTTTTCTATTTTAATTGACATAGGGCACTCACCATCTCATCTACGTTTAATATTTCCTTCTGAATCTTAATACCGCTCTGCTCCAGCTCATAGGCAAGCTCCGTTACTTGAGGAACATCAAGGCCTATGTTTTTCATAGTTTCCACCTTAGTTAGTACATCTCTAGGTTTCCCTTCAGTAATAATCCTTCCTTCATCCATGAGGATAATCCTATCAGCCTCAGCTGCCTCATCCATATAATGAGTTATTAATATCACTGTAATACCCAGATTCTTATTTATATCCTTAATGGTTTTTATAACTTCCTTACGCCCAGAAGGATCCAGCATAGCCGTAGGCTCATCCAATACGATACACTTTGGCATCATAGCTAGTATACCAGCAATAGCAATTCTCTGTTTTTGACCTCCAGATAGAAGGTGTGGTGCATGGCGTCGATATTCGTACATACCTACCTTTTTTAAAGAGTCATCTACTCGTCTTCTTATTTCTGTTGGTTCAACACCTAAATTTTCTGGACCAAAGGCTACATCCTCTTCAACAATAGTAGCTACCATCTGATTGTCAGGATTCTGAAAAACCATTCCACAGTTTTTTCTTATATTCCAAGTATTATTTGGGATACTGCTGTCAAGACCATCTATATAAACCTTACCTTCAGTGGGTACAAGTAAAGCGTTCATGTGCTTAGCTGCTGTAGATTTTCCAGATCCATTATGTCCAAGAATAACCACAAATTCTCCTTCCTCTATAGTGAAGGAGATGTCTTTAAGCGCTAATCTATTAACTTGATTTTCCTCTGAGGCCGGGTAGCTATAGTTTACTTTTTCGAACCTAATCATAGCTTTTTTCATTCCTATCCTCCTATGTAACTATATTACCTAGACAAAAAACAACCAGTGTTTTCTCTCTAAGTAATACAATAAGATTTCTCGTTATATGAAAACGGGGACTAAGTTATGAATACTTAATCCCCTGTTATGCTATACTAACTCAAGTATAACTACTTCAGCTCCGTCTCCTCTTCTAGGTCCTATCTTGTAGATCCTAGTGTATCCACCGTTTCTCTCCGCATACTTAGGAGCTATATTATCAAACAGGTTTCTAACTACCTCTTCTTCAGTTACGAAGGATAAAACCTGTCTTCTTGCATGTAGATCTCCTCTTTTAGCAAGAGTAATCATTTTTTCAGCTAAATTCTTAGTTTCCTTAGCTCTAGTTGCAGTAGTTTCGATCTTACCATGCTTTAAAAAGCTAGTTACTAGGCTTCTAAGCATAGCTCTTCTTTGGTCTGTTGGACGACCTAACTTACGTTGCATTGCCATAGCTCTACCTCCTTACTCGTCGTTTAATCTCAGGCCTAAGCCTAATTCTTTGAGTTTTCTTTCAACCTCTTCAAGAGATTTCTTTCCTAAGTTTCTAACCTTCATCATATCATCCATAGATCTTTGTGCAA
>JAEXSY010000011.1 GCA_023440105.1 Bacillota bacterium | reverse complement strand
GTTTACCCCCATGCTGCCCCCCATTAAGAGTATGTTAAAAAAATCATCCTTGGGGGCGTCCTTTAAGATATCTTCCTTAAGATTTGTTTTTAGGAAAAATTCTTCTCTGATAGGTATTCCATAAGGATAAATCCTTGTATGGGGAACAATCAGGCTGTCCATGGTCTCTTTGGTATCCTCGCAGGCTGTGATATAAGCATCTACATAGGGACTTAAATAAGCGTAATGAGCTTTAAAATCCGTTACAATAGAAATAAAGGGAATATTTATTTCTCTATTTTTTTTAAGAGATGCGATAATATTTACGCTGAAAGGATGAGTCCCAATAATAGCAGAAGGCTTGAAGTTCTTTATAAAGCTATAAATTTTAAACTTCGAATAGATGAAGGCGGGTTTGAGACCTAAGTTTATTTTAGAAAAGTTAGTTATATTATAAATACCTCCGTAGACTTTTGGAGATTTAGCTACTAACAGCTCGTAGCCTCCCACAACAAACTTATTGAGGAGTTTGTTGTTGTCCTTTAAGATATCGTATTTTTCTACCTGAAAGCCCTGTTGCTCATAGGAATGTTTTAAAGAATCTGCGGCTTGATTATGACCTTGACCTGTGGAAGCTGTTAATATCAACACTCTATTCATTTTCTTATAACACCCCGTATACTTAAAGATATTGTAATAAATTACTATTATATACAGTTTAGCATTATAAGAAGATATGTAAAGACAAAAGAGCTATTATTAAGAAATAGTTAAGAAGTTATAAAAAAATTTAATGGGAAAGACCGAAGTCTTTCCCATTAGCAGTGATTACTTTTCACTATTAAGATTAAATTTCTTGTTGAATTTCTCAACTCTTCCACCAACGTCAACAATCTTTTGCTTTCCAGTGAAGAAAGGATGGCATTTGGAGCATATTTCAACTTTTAATTCATTTTTAATAGAACCAGTTGTAAATGTATTACCACAAGCACACTTAACTGATGCATCGTGATTATAATTTGGATGTATGCCTTCTCTCATTTATTTCACCTCTTTCAAGATAAAAATCCTACTTTATAACTTCATTAGTATATCACGACTTAGCAAAAACAGTCAATAGACTAACTGGAGAATATACAAGTTTTTATCTTTTTATAAGCATTTATTAATGCTATAATCATTATAGTATATTTTGAGGCCGAAAGGATGTATTATTACATGGGAAAATTATATTTTAGATATGGTGCAATGAATTCAGGAAAGTCAACCAGCCTTATGCAGGTAGCTCATAATTATGAGGAAAGAGGAATGAAGGTTGTTATAATAAAGCCGGGTACAGATAAAAAAGGAGGAGATACCTTAGTATCCAGGCTAGGAGTTGTACGAAAGGTAGATTTCATGATTGACTCCCAGGATAATATTTTTCAGTGTGTTGAGGAATGTATAAGTAAAGGCAGAAAGATTGATTGTATATTAGCTGATGAGGTTCAATTTTTTAAAAAACATCATATTGATGAGCTCTTTAAAATAGCAGTGATTTTAGATATACCTGTGATATGCTATGGCTTAAGAACTGACTTTCTGATGAATGGCTTTGAGGGTAGCGAGAGACTTTTGCTCCTTGCTCACAGCGTTGAGGAGATGAAGACTATATGCACCTGTGGAAGGAAGGCTATTTTAAATGGAAGAAAGATTAATGGAAAGTATGTATTTCATGGGGAACAGGTAGCCATAGATAATGTAGATAACGTTGAGTATCAGTCCTTATGCGGACAGTGTTATTATAAGCTTCTGGAAGAGGATAAAAGAGAAGCTAATCAAAATACATAATTATATATAAAGGATGGAATGAGATGAGAAAAACTCAGGTTGGGGGTCAAGCTGTCATGGAGGGTGTCATGATGAGAGGTGAAAGTGGCACTGCAACAGCAGTACGGACTCCAAAGGGGAAAATATCTATAAAATTTGATAAGAGAACACCAGTGAGCAAGAGACATAAGCTTTTATCATTACCTATAATAAGAGGTTTTGTATCATTAATTGATTCTCTTTTAATTGGAATCAATTCCTTGAATTTCTCTGCTTCCTTTTTTGAGGAGGAAGAGGAGCCTACTAAGCTGGAAAAATGGTTTAAAGCTAAATTGGGAGACAAGTGGGATAATGTAGTTTTAGGATTAACCTTATGCCTGTCTCTAGGATTATCTGTTGGTCTGTTCTTTTTGCTGCCTACAGCGATAACCTCATTATTTAAAGCTATTGGACTTGGAGTGGTCTGGCTTAATATCATAGAAGCAGTTATTAGAATAGCTTTATTTTTAAGCTATATTTACCTTATAGGAAGAATGGAAGATATTAAAAGGTTGTTTCAGTATCATGGAGCAGAACATAAGACTATATTTTGCTATGAGAATGAAGAGGAGCTTACGGTAGAGAATGTGAAGAAGTTTCCAAGGCTTCATCCTAGATGCGGTACTAGTTTTGTTTTCTTGGTTATGATAGTCAGCATAATAGTATTTTCCTTTACTGGCTATAAATCCCTATGGCAGAGGTTTATGTGGAGAATACTGCTCCTACCGCTGGTTTCTGGGATAACCTTCGAAATAATTAAATGGATGGGAAGAAGTAACAACCTTTGCTCTAGAGTTTTTGCATTTCCGGGGCTTCAGCTCCAGCTTTTGACCACAAGAGAGCCGGAGGATGATCAAATTGAGGTGGCTATAGCTTCTTTAAGAGCCGCAGAGAACTTAAAAGAAACAATTGGAAGTCTTATAGATAAGGGAAGCAAGAGGTTGAAGGAAGCTCATATTGATAGCTATTTGTTAGATACTCAGCTGCTCTTAGGTAAGGCTATTAATAAGGATAAGCTTTATATTATGACTCATAGAGAGGAAGTAGTCTCTTTTAAAGAGGAAGAAAAGTACTATTCTCTTATAAAGCTTAGAGAAGAAAAAATGCCGATAAAATATATTCTTCAGGAATGTGAGTTTATGGGCCTTACTCTCTTTGTTAAAGAGGGCGTGTTAATACCTAGAGGAGATACAGAAATTCTTGTGGAAAAGGTTATAGATAAGGCGAAAGAGCTAGAGGAGCCTTATATATGCGATGTTTGCACTGGTAGCGGCGCTATAGGAATTGCACTTGCTTCATTTATTTCAGAGGCGAAGGTTGATTGTATAGATATATCTCAAAAGGCTATGGAAGTTACTCTTAGAAATATCAGAAAGCATAATCTCCAAAGTAGGCTGCATTTTATCCATAGTGACCTTTTAGAGCTTCCCATAAAGGAAGAAAAGAAGTATGATATTGTTGTTTCTAATCCACCATACATAGAGACAGAAGAGATAAACAATCTCATGGAGGATGTAAAGAAATATGAACCGACCCTTGCCTTAGATGGGGGTGATGATGGATTGGTCTTCTACAGAAGGCTGACTAAAGAGGCTTTAGAGGTCCTGAGACCAGGGGGAATAATAGCCTTTGAAATAGGTTATAATCAAAAAATAGAGGTAATGAACCTTCTGATAGAGACTGGATATGAAGATGTAGAGAGCTATCAGGATTTAGCTGGTAAGGATAGAGTGGTTATAGGTTCTAAACCTTATTGATAATATAACAAATAAATGATATAATAGTAAACTATGAGAAAAATATAACGGAGTGATAAAATGATACTTGATAGACTTACCTTTATAGAAAATAAGTATGAAGAGTTATCAGTTAAAATCAGTGATCCTTCAGTAATGGCCAATCAAAAAGAATGGCAGAGGCTATGTAAGGAGCATGCGGAGTTAGAACAGATAGTTAATGAGTACAAAAATTATAAAGTTGTATTAGAAGAGTTAGAGGACAGTAAAGAGCTCTTCAATGAAGAGACTGACAAAGATATGAAGGATATGATACAAGAAGAGATAAAGGACCTATCAGCTCAGCAGACAGAGCTGGAGGAAAAGCTTCAGATTCTTCTTCTTCCAAAGGACCCTAATGATGACAAGAACGTATTTGTTGAAATTAGAGGTGGAGCTGGTGGAGAAGAGGCAGCACTCTTTGCCTATAATCTCTTTAGAATGTATACTAGATATGCAGAAAACCAACGCTGGAAGGTTGAACTCATGAATTCCAATGAAACTGATATTGGAGGCCTTAAGGAAGTTGTATTTATGATTAAGGGGAGCGGAGCTTACAGCAAGCTAAAATATGAAAGTGGAGTTCACAGGGTTCAGAGAGTACCTGATACAGAATCCAGTGGTAGAATCCACACCTCAACTGCTACTGTTGCAGTGCTTCCTGAGGTGGAAGATGTGGACATAGAAATAAACGAAAAAGATTTAAGAATTGATGTATATAGATCTTCAGGCCACGGTGGTCAGAGTGTTAATACAACAGATTCAGCTGTTAGAATAACCCATTTGCCATCAGGAATGGTTGTATCCTGCCAGGACGAAAAGTCACAGCTTAAAAATAAAGAAAAGGCTATGAAGGTTCTTATGGCTAGATTGTATGAAAAGGCTGAAGCAGAAAGAAATGCTGGTATTGCTGAGGATAGAAAGAGCCAGGTTGGTACAGGGGATAGAAGTGAAAGAATCAGAACCTACAATTATCCCCAGGGAAGGGTTACGGATCATAGAATAGGGCTCACCTTATATAAGCTAGAAAGCTTTTTAGAGGGTGATTTAGATGAAATGATCAATGCTCTTATTACCTATGATCAGGCAGAAAAGCTTAAACTAATGGGTAACAGTGATGAAGTATAATCTTTAAGCCTTACATATGTAGGGCTTTTTTATTTTTTGATAAGAGGTGTATTGATGGATGTTTTTAAGGCTTATGAGAGGCAGAGAAAATCTATAAAAAGGTTTAACTTTTTTATGATATTTTTATTTTTTTTACTCCCTGCCGTTGTCTATTATACAGGTAAGACAGAAATTTTTTACCTGGTGTATTTAGGAATTTTAGAAGTTATGATAGTAGCTGCGATTATTATTACTAAGAATAAGGATTATTTAGATTTTGACATAGTAAGGGGAAGAGTAGTATTAAAGATTGGGGTTTTGAAAAAGAAGCATTCAATTATTTTAGAGAAGGTAATGCTTGTACATACTGAAGGTGAGAATTACGATATAAGGATATTTATTATCACCACTCAAAGGGGACGAGATAGAATCTTTAAGCCTGTAACAGAAGAAGGTATGAAAAAATATCCTCTTCTCCAAAAGGAATACATGAGGCTAAAAAGATTAAATCCCGAATTTGATTATTATCTAGTTGCTGTAAATAACGGAGGCTTTTATAAATATGAGCTGCTTAATACCTTATATAAAAATACTTCCAATGCAGTTTTTACTGATAATAGCATAGATAATATTAAAAAGATCAGATATGTTTGATAGGAAAATAAAATAATGATATTTTGTAATAATCCTCCTAAAGAAGCAATAGTATTTAAATGTCATATTATTTAAATATATTGGAGCTCTTAAGGGGGATTATTATGCTTAATTACATATATATTGTTTTATTATCCATGGGAATTTCGTTGATGGGGACTATGGTGGGGGCATCCCTAGGCATGGTTATAAGAAAGCCTGGTAAAAGATTCCTCAGCGTAATTATGGGTCTTGCCGGTGGCTTGATGCTTTCTGTTATAGTATTTGAGCTTATACCAGAGGGAGTGGAAAAAATCGGACTGATATCCGCTGTGCTTTTTTATGCTCTGGGCATAATAATTGTTTTGTTTATCGAAATATTAACAGGTAAGGATAGGTCTCAGGATAGCTATGGCCAGATGGCCTTTGTAACAGCCTTAGGACTTATGCTGCATAATCTTCCAGAAGGAATTATTATGGGTAGTGGCTTTTTATTAGATAAAAACTTAGGTATAGGTATGAGCCTAATCATAGCCATCCACGATGTTCCTGAAGGACTTGCTGTTACGGCACCTCTTATGGCAAAAGGAGTAAGAATTTCAAAAATCATATTTTACGCTTTTGTTACAGCCCTCCCCACAGCTCTAGGGGCAGCTATAGGTGTGTCCTTAGGAAATGTTTCAGATTATTATTTAGGGGCCTGTCTATCTCTGGCTTCCGGGATAATGATGTATGTGGTTTTTGCTGAGCTTATACCGGAATCAAACAAGCTTTGGTCTGGTATCATCACAGGGTTAAGTGCAATCATTGGGTTGACATTAGGGTTTGTAATGATAAACTTAATATAGAATTTTATTCACAGAAGGAAGAGGGAGTTGTTTTGGATACAAAAGTAGCCTTTATAGATAAAAGTGATATTGATAATATAGCTATAAAAGAAGCGGCAGAGGTTATTAAAAAGGGTGGTCTTGTTGCCTTCCCTACGGAAACGGTGTATGGTCTTGGAGCAAACGCTTTAGATGCAGCTGCCGTGGAAAAGATATTTTTAGCAAAAGGAAGACCGCAGGATAACCCTCTAATTATTCATGTGGCAGATAAGGATGTTTCTCCTTATGTGAAAAAGGTGCACCCACTAGCAAAAGAGCTTATGGATGCTTTTTGGCCCGGACCTTTAACTATAATTCTGGAGAAATCTTCTATTGTTCCAGATAAAACCAGTGCAAACCTTGATACCGTAGGAATACGCATGCCCAACTCTCCTATAGCTCTTAAGCTCATAGCTGAAAGCGGCGTTCCTATAGCAGCTCCTTCTGCTAATATAAGTGGAAGACCTAGTCCTACAGACATGGAGAGATGTGTAGAGGATTTGAAGGGGAGAGTAGACTACATACTTGGAGGAGAGATGAGCGCTGTAGGGGTTGAGTCTACAATAATTGATTGTTCTGTAGAACCACCATGTATTTTGAGGCCAGGGGCAGTAACCTTAGAGATGCTTCAGGAGGTTAGAAAGGATATATATATAGATCCTTCACTACTAGAAAAGCCTAAGGATAATCTTAAGCCAAAGGCACCAGGGATGAAGTATAAGCACTATGCTCCTAAGGCAAAGGTTATAATAATAGAGGGAGATTTAGAAAAAACTATTGAAAAAATCAATGAAATGGTGTTAAATTATATAGAACAAAATTTAATGGTAGGTATATTGGCTACGGAAGAATCAAAGGATAAATATCCTAAGGGTGAGGTTATGGTGTTAGGGACAAGGATTAAGCCTGAGACTGCAGCACATAACTTGTTTGAAACTCTTAGAGCCTGCGATGATAAAGGTCTGGATATTGTATTATCGGAAGCCTTCCCTAGAGAAGGAATAGGTACAGCCATAATGAATAGACTTACCAAAGCAGCAGGGTACGATATAATAAAGGTTTAATGAGGAGGCAGTATGAAGGTTTTATTCGTTTGTACAGGAAATACCTGTAGAAGCCCTTTGGCAGAAGTTATTTTTAATAACAAAAAGAATAAAGAGGATATGAAGGCCTATTCTGCTGGTATATCTATTGTACCAGGAAGTACTGCATCTAATAATTCATCCTATATTGCCCTGGAAGCCTTAGAAGCTGATATAAGAGGCAGAAAAGCTGTTCAATTAACTTCTAGCATACTAGAAGAAATGGATATTATTTTAACCATGACAGCTTACATTAAGGAAGCTATTTTAAATAGATTTCCTGAGCTTAAAAATAAAGTATTCTCATTAAAGGAATATGTCGGCGTTAAAGGTGATGTTATGGACCCTTACGGTGGCTCTATTAGTATTTATAGAGAAACCTATACTGAGCTTGAAAATTTAATAGATGAGTTATTGGTAAAAATAGAAGGGGATAGTAATTTATAGGCTTACTATCTCTTTTTTTACAAATATATAAGTACTAGATAATTGATTAGTATTTTTAAGGAGGAAGTAAGATGAAAATTGCAATTGGCAGTGACCTTGGCGGCTTTTCACTTAAAAGTCAAGTTATTGAGCATCTGAAAAGTAAAGGAATAGGCTATAAGGATTTTGGAACTTACAGTGAGGTTTCCTGTGATTATCCAGATATAGCAATAGAGGTTTCAGAAGCAGTAGTTTCTAAAGAATATGACCTGGGAATATTAATCTGCGGTACAGGAATTGGTATAGGTATAGCTGCTAATAAGGTTAAGGGAATAAGAGCAGCTCTTTGTCATGACACCTTTAGTGCTCATGCCGCAAGAGAACATAATAACGCTAATATTCTCACCATGGGAGAAAGGGTTATTGGACCAGGACTCGCCCTGGAAATAGTAGATACCTTTTTAAGTAGCTCCTTTGAAGGTGATAGGCATCTTAGAAGGATTAATAAAATTTCTGAAATTGAAAATAATAAGCTATAGTTAAATCACTAATTTTAATCAATTATTGTTTATATAGGGGGAATATCAAATGAGTAAAGTAACACAAATAACACATCCACTAATCCAACATAAGCTAGCTTTTATTAGAGATAAAAATACCGGTTCAAAGGATTTTCGTGAACTTGTAGAAGAGGTATCAATGCTTCTAGCTTATGAAGTGACAAGAGACCTTCAGACAGAAGAGGTGGAAATAGAAACTCCTATCTGCAAAACTAAATGCCATATGCTATCAGGAAAGAAAACAGCAATAGTACCTATATTAAGAGCTGGACTAGGAATGGTTGATGGAATGCTTAAGCTCATTCCTGCTGCTAAGGTTGGTCACATAGGCTTATATAGAGATGAAGAAACCCTTCAGCCAGTGGAATACTTCTGTAAGCTGCCTCAGGATATAGAAGAAAGAGATGTGATAGTTGTTGATCCTATGCTTGCTACAGGAGGTTCTGCATCAGATGCTATTACTCTCCTTAAAAAAAGAGGGGCTAAAAATATAAGACTTGTATGCTTAATTAGTGCTCCAGAGGGTATAAAGCTTGTTCAGAATACTCATCCAGATGTAGATATTTATGTTGGTTCAATAGATGAAAAATTAAATGAACATGGCTACATAGTGCCTGGCTTGGGAGATGCAGGGGATAGACTTTTTGGAACAAAATAATAGCAGTAAAGCAGCATGATTCATGCTGCTTTATTGATCTTTATAATAGTATATTATTTAACAATGATTGTTGTAAATTTAACAAATAATTATAAAAATTTCCTGGATTATTAAGGATGAAATTGCAATTATTTTAGTAAAGTCATTTGTTAATTAAAATTATCAAGGATATATGAGTAAAAAAATAATTCAGAATACTTAGGATAGTTAAAAAAATAACAATATATTTGAAGCTAATTAAGAAATATGAGCTTATTTGGTTATTGAGTTTATTTTCAAGAAATTCGAAATGATGATATAATTGATTTGTGTGGAAATGGATTTAAAATTTAGGAGGTTTAAAAATGAGAGAAGTAGTGATTGTAAGCGCAGTTAGAACTGCCGTGGGTTCCTTTGGCGGAAGTTTAAAAGATGTATCAGCAGCAGATTTAGGCGCTTTGGTAATTAAAGAAGCAGTTAACAGAGCTGGTATAAAGCCAGAACAGGTAAATGAAGTTCTCATGGGAAATGTAATACAAGCAGGTCTTGGTCAAAATGTAGCGAGACAAAGTGCTGTGAAGGCAGGTCTCCCAGTAGAGATTCCTGCAATGACTATAAATATGGTATGTGGATCAGGTCTTAGGACTGTATCCTTAGCTGCTCAGCTTATAAAGCTTGGAGATGCTGATGTTGTTGTAGCTGGAGGAACTGAAAATATGTCCCAGGCACCTTATGTCCTTAGGAGTGCTAGATGGGGACAAAGAATGGGTGACGGTAAGATGGTGGACACGATGATTAATGATGCATTGACTGATGCCTTTGACAATGTGCACATGGGAATTACAGCAGAAAACATAGCCGAGCAGTGGGGTATTACTAGAGAGGATCAAGACGCCTTTGCGGTAAGTTCCCAAAACAAAGCTGAAGCAGCAATCAAAGCTGGAAGGTTTAAGGATGAGATTGTAAAGGTAGAGATTCCTCAAAGAAAAGGAGATCCTATAGTATTTGATACTGATGAATTCCCAAGGTTTGGAGCTTCTATGGCTGGGCTTTCTAAGTTAAGACCTGCCTTTAAAAAGGATGGAACAGTTACAGCAGGAAATGCATCTGGAATTAATGATGGTGCTGCTGCTCTTGTATTAATGAGTGCTGATAAAGCTGAAGAGCTTGGATTAAAGCCTCTAGCTAAGATAGTTTCTTACGGCTCAAAGGGATTAGAACCATCAATAATGGGTTATGGTCCTTTCTATGCTACTAAGGCTGCCTTAGAAAAAGCTGATATGACTATAGATGATTTAGATCTTATTGAAGCAAATGAAGCTTTTGCAGCTCAAAGCATTGCTGTTGCAAGAGATTTAAAGTTTGATATGGATAAGGTTAATGTAAACGGAGGAGCTATAGCAATTGGACATCCTGTAGGGGCTTCTGGAGCTAGAATACTTGTAACTCTTCTCTATGAAATGGAAAAGAGAGATGCAAAAAAAGGATTAGCTACTCTATGTATTGGTGGCGGTATGGGAACCGCTCTGATAGTTGAAAGACAATAAAATAAGGACAAGCTTTATCTCTAAAGAAATAATTATCCATAATTATTTCTTTAGAGATTTTTTATTGCAATTGTTAAGTAAAAAAAATCACCTTTCTGTCCCTTCACTATATATTAGTAATATATATTTGGTATTTGTGTAAAAAATATGAATATAAATTTTGATGTTGTCCATAATTATACTGTATAGGGGGTATAATTATGAACAAAATTTTTTTGGGTTTTATTACATTAATTATTATTTCAAATCTATTTCTTTTTCTGAATAAAGGTGAGGCTGCTGAGGATAGTATATTATACTCTCTCTTTGAGACATCCTCTGGGGAGCTAATAGAAACTTCTATTAAAGCTATTTATTATGCGGAGGAATCTGCTGAAAAGGAAATGAAAAAAGCTTCAGAGCATTTCCTAGGACATGAAGTTTCATCAATAAAGAATAAAAATAATATTTATTTAATTAATATCATAAAGGATGAAATTATCGTAGAAATAAAAGGTATAGATATAGAGAACAAGTCGAAGATAACTATTAAGGCTACAGTTTATGGCCAGGGGAAAACTTTAAGGGATCTAGAACAATTTATTCAAGATTATACAAAAAATAAAGAAGCTGAAACTAAATATTATAAATATATGAAGGGGAAACTAAGGAATATGAAGGTAGATGAAGCGTTGGAGAGTATTAATAGTACTTTAGGGAAGCGAGGCTTTGATTCAGTAGAAACCATAGTAATGGATAATGGATATACGTCTATTGCTATTTTAGATAGTAATTTATTTCAGGATGAAATAAAGATAAATTACTCCCTTTGTAGCTATGGAACTAGTACTTATATATTTATTGGTACACCAATAATAGATGAAATTTATTAATAAAGCTGGAGGATAATATGGAGAAGATTATAATAAATGGAGGTACTACCTTAAAGGGAGAGGTAGCTATAAGTTCAGCAAAGAATTCAGTTCTGCCTATCATCGCTGCATGTATATTATGTCCTGAAGGATGCCTTATTGAAGGAGCACCAATGCTTGAAGATGTTTTTGTCATATGCTCAGTGCTTCAGGATTTGGGATGCACCGTGGAAATTAATAAGATAAATAATACCATTGCTATTGATTCAAAGAATATTATCAGTAAGGAACCTGATATGGAGCTGGTTAGGAAGATGAGAGCTTCATTTTTAATAATGGGACCCATGGTTGCTAGGTTTGGAAGGTTTAGGTTATCTATGCCTGGAGGTTGTAATATTGGGAATAGACCTATTGACCTCCATTTAAAAGGACTTAAGGCTCTTGGAGCAAGAGTAGATACAGAGCATGGGTTTGTTCTTGTAGAAGGAGATAAATTAATAGGTAGTAAGATTAATCTAGATTTTCCTTCTGTAGGTGCCACAGAAAATATAATGATGGCTGCGGTTTTCGCAGAAGGTACGACCATCATACAAAATGCAGCAGAAGAGCCTGAAATAATTGATTTAGCTAATTTTTTAAATTCTATGGGAGCAAGGATAATTGGTGCTGGCACAGGTTCAATTACTATTCATGGTGTGACCTCTCTTCATAAGACCGTTTATAAGCCAATTTTTGATAGGATAGAAGCAGGAACCTATATGGCCTGTGCGGGGATAACTAAAAGTAAATTCAAACTTATAGGTGTAAATGAAGAGCATCTAAGACCTATAATTTCAAAGCTCACAGAGTGTGGTATGATAATAGAAGCCAATGGAGAAGAAATGACTGTTGATGGAAGATACTGCTATAAAGCAGTGGATATTAAAACCCTACCATATCCAGGCTTTCCTACAGATATGCAGGCACAGATGATGAGTCTTCTTTCCATGTCCCAAGGTACAAGTGTTATTACAGAAACTGTATTTGAAAATAGATTTATGCAGGTGTCGGAGCTTATGAGAATGGGTGCCAATATCAAAATAGACGGACGAGTTGCTATTATAGATGGAGTAAAAAAGCTTACAGGCTGCGAAGTAAAGGCGACAGATTTGAGGGCTGGTGCAGCTCTTATCATAGCTGGGCTCGCAGCTACAGGTATGACAGCTATTAATGATATTTATCATATTGATAGAGGCTATATGAATATAGAAAAAAAGCTTAAAGGTCTCGGTGCTGATATAAAAAGGATAAAAATATAATAGTAATAAAATACACCTTTCCAATATAAATTAATATAGGGAAGGTGAATTTTATGTATAATAATCAATATTATAAAAAAAGAAAATACAAATTAAATTATAAAGAGCTGATTAAGCTAGCAGCTGTGGTAGTAGTGCTGCTATTTTTATGGAACACTATTTCGGGCTCTAATAAGAATCCTGTTAATGATAGTGAGACTATAAAGGTTTTTAACCTAAAGGAGGTAGCTTCCAAAGTTTACAGGGATAAGATAAAGGTTTATCTAACAAATGAAGATAAAACTATTGAAATAAATATAGAGGACTATCTCCTAGGGGTACTAAGCAGTGAAATGCCTGTTTCTTTTGAGCTTGAAGCTCTGAAGGCTCAGGCTGTGGCAGCAAGGACTTATGTTCTTGGAAAGACTATAAATAATTGTTCAAAAGGAAAAGGCGCCGATATATGTGACACCATTCACTGTCAGGTATATAGAACTAAGGATATGATCTTAAACGATTGGCCTAAGGGTAAAGGAGAAGAATACTATCAAAAAATACTCAAGGCTGTGGAAGAAACTAAGGGACAGGTTCTCACCTACAATAATGATATAGTATTGAATGCTCAGTATTTTTCCACCAGCTGGGGATTTACTGAAGATAGTAAAGATGTATTTGGAAAAGAAATTCCTTATCTTAAATCGGTACCTAGTACCGGTGAAGAGATTTCAAATAGATATAAAAATAATAATACCTTTTCAAAGAATGAATTTGTAAAGAAAATCAATGATTCCCTGCCAAAGGCTGGATTGAAAGTGGATACTCTTTCTAAGGATATAGAAATTATTTCACGAAACCACAGCGGTTCCGTAAAGGAAATTAGATTGGGAAAGGTTTCTGTTACCGGAGTAAAGCTTAGAGGAATTTTAGGCCTTTATTCAGCAAACTTTACCATAGATATTGGTGATGAAGTCTATGTGAAATCTATGGGCTATGGACATGGAGTTGGAATGAGCCAATGGGGAGCTAATGTTATGGGTAAGGAAGGAAAGAGCTATAGAGATATATTACTCCACTATTATACAGGGGTTTCTATAGACACTATAAGGTTTCAATAGAAATGGGAAGAAATAAGCTAAAATATAAAACGTAAACTACAATATAAAACTGTTAGTTTATTTAAATACTATGATATGAACAGGCAGTGCTCTCATTATCGATATGGGAGCTTTTTTTTTATGTTCTAAATCCAGGAAAATTCCTGTTGGAAAGGACATATGTGATATTGCAGTGGTCTTTCTTAAAGAATTTGTAAAAATATCCATAATAAATGTAAAATAATAGCTAAAAATGTTGGAAAAAGATAACAATAAAATTAGTATAATATGTATTTTTTTATTTATAAAGGACAGACTTAATGATGGAGGTGTTCATATGGACAAAAATTTTTTTAAAAAGTCTTCCAACTTTATAAAGAAGGAGGGATTTTATGTAGTCTTATTCCTGTGTCTTTGTATTGTAGCTAGTATAGCGGCAATAACCAGCAGAAATTCTAAGGTTAATGCTGATAAAACTCCAAAAACTCAAGTGGAGGAGACAGCAGATAATAAAACTGAGGAAACAAACACTCAAATACCCAATGCTGAGGTTGTTACCGAGGATAAGGATGAAGCTAAGGTAGAAGACAAGGAAGCATCAAAATCCCAAGAGGTGCAGCCTGTAGCTAGCACTGCTAATCAATTCATTAATCCTGTTCAAGGAGAAATTGTGAGAGGTTATTCCTATCCTGAACCTGTTTGGATAGATACCATGGAGCATTTTAGAACAGTTAAGGGAATTGATATAGCAACCGCTGCTGGAACTGATGTGAAGGCTGTAGCTGATGGAGTTGTTGAAACTGTAAATAATGATAAAACTGTTCTTGGACAATATGTTCAAATTAAGCATTCCAATGGCTTAATTACTATATATTCCAATCTTGATGAAAAAGTTGCCGTTAAAATTGGAGATACAGTTAAACAGGGGCAGGTAATTGGAAAAGTTGGAAAGACAGCGACAACCTTTATTGAAGAAAAGTATGGAGATCACCTTAACTTCCAAGTGATTAACACCACTAAGAATGAACAGGTTGATCCTACAGGATATTTGTCTTTAAAGGTAGCCGATAAGAGTAAATAACTAAAGGAACAGCCATTTTTCAAAATCAGAGAAAAATGGCTGGTTCTAAAGTAATCCACAAGTATGCTGATGCATATTAATAATTATAGAAATTAAGGAGGTAGCAATTTGAAGGACTACATCGAAGAAAGAGTTCTTGAAGTGGCTAATTACATCATAGATTCAAAAGCTACAATCAGAAAGACAGCAAAGGTTTTTGGAGTAAGTAAAAGCACTATTCATAAGGATATGACAGAAAGGCTCCCAAAGCTTAATCCTGCCATCGCACAAGAGGCCAAGCTAATTTTAGATCTAAATAAAGCTGAAAGGCATATTAGAGGCGGTAAAGCAACGAAATTAAAATATAAAGCTATTGAAGGTTAAAAATAATATATGTATAATTATAATGAAAGAAAAGAGGCGTATAGCTTAAAGATATACTAATTATGATGATTTAGGAGTGACTTTTTATGTGGTTTTTGAGAATGGGTACAGATATGGGTATAGATTTAGGTACGGCAACAGTGCTTGTATATTTAAAGGGTAAAGGTGTTATTTTAAAGGAGCCTTCAGTGGTAGCTATTGACAAAAATACCAATAGAATTCTTGCCGTGGGTGAAGAAGCAAGAAAGATGATAGGTAGAACACCTGGAAATATAGTGGCAGTTAGACCTTTAAAGGATGGAGTTATATCTGATTATGATATAACTGAAAGAATGTTGAAGTACTTTATCAGAAAGGCTTGTGGTAAGAGAAGAATTTCTGCTCCCAAAATAATGGTATGTGTACCTTCTCAGGCTACAGAAGTAGAAAAGCGAGCAGTGATTGATGCTGCTAAGAATGCAGGAGCTAAGAGGGTTTTTCTTATAGAGGAGCCTCTAGCAGCGGCCGTAGGAGCTGGAATAGATATTTCAAGAGCTAATGGAAATATGGTGGTGGATATTGGTGGTGGAACTACTGATATTGCAGTTATATCCTTAGGAGGAGTAGTAGTAAGATCCTCAATAAAGATAGCAGGAGATAAATTCGACGAAGCTATTGTTAGGTACATAAGAAATAAGCATAAGCTTTTAATTGGAGATAGAACTGCTGAGGAATTAAAAATAAATGTAGGAGCAGCTTGCTCTGGAATAAGAAATGAATCTATGAATATTAAGGGCCGAAACCTTGTAACAGGACTTCCAGACAATGTTCTGGTAACTACAGAGGAAATGGTAGAGGCCTTAGAAGATACGGTGAAGCTTATTGCTGATACGGTGCATTCTGTTTTAGAAATCACTCCACCAGAATTAGTATCTGATATTATTGAAAATGGCATTATGCTCACAGGAGGTGGCGGTTTACTTTATGGCTTAGACGTTCTGATTGCAAAGAGAACGGGAGTAAGTGTAAACTTTGCTGAAGACTCAGTATCTTGTGTCGCCTTAGGAACTGGTATGGTGCTATCTTATTTAGATAAGCTAGAAGTAGCAATTACTGATAGTCAAGTTTCTATGATTGAATAAAAATAGTGTAAAAGGCTCGATTAGAGCCTTTTTTTACTTTGTTTTATATTCAAGGACTTAGCTGTTTTTATGGATGAGAGCTAAATAATATCCATGGAGCATGCCATCGGTTATAATTCTAGCCATATTCATAATTAAGCTTAGACGAATAGTTCTAGAAGCAAAGAATTCTGCCTTGTCGCAGGAGTCTACTATACCTATGATGGAGGCTTCTCCCACATCAGGAAGTTTCTTGCCTACTCCCTTCCCGGGATGGATAGAAAAATCCCTACAGTGAATCTCACCTATAGCTTCTTCATCACCTAAGGAGGCGTCTATAGCTAATATGGAAGCATTAGGATGAAGTTTTTTAATTTCCTTAAGATTTTTATCCAAATTTAATGCATGAATTGGTATATCTATAGTTCCGTAAACTGGTAATGGAAAGTTTTTATCCTTTAACATGGTTCCTACTAGAGGACCTAAGGCATCCCCAATACATTTATCTGTACCTATACAAATTATTACAGTTTCTAAGGTAATATATTTTTTTATATAGTAAGCAATTTCGTAATAAGCCAGAGAGGCTTTATAATGAGTTTTTATTTTATCCAATGATTCTCCACCTCCTTAATCATTTATATGTTCATAGAGGACTAAATATTAGAATAAAAATGGACATAAATGGAAGAATATATAAATAGAAACATTATTTTATTTAGGAGTGTGGAACTATGAGAAAAGCAGTACTGTCTTTGGTTGTAATATTAATCACTATAATCACCAGTTTCTATTTAATCTATGATTTTAATACCTATAAAGATAAGCTATTAGAACAACAGGTATCCTATAGTGAATTACCGCCCAAGGAAACAGTGGAGGTGTCTTCGGCAGAAAATGAGAGGCCTTCTGATAGTGTAGCTATAGAAAAGCCTCAAGAGCATCAGACTTCTGTAGCAGAAGATGATATAGAAGATATCAATACCATTGATGAGATAGATGAAACCAATGATATCGATGATGCTGAGAATATTGTGTCCGAGGAGAAAACAGTAGCTGTTTTCAAGGTTAATAAAGAGACTATACCAAAGAAAATTTCCCTTAAGGATAAGGCTAAGCTTCTTAAAATAGTTGGTAAGCTTTCTATTATCGATTATGGAAACATAGTAGAAATAATGAATGGCTATGATGAGCTAGGAGGGGCAACAAAGATATTTAATATACTAAAGACAAGATTGTCAGAAGAGGATTATCAAGAGGTTAAGGAGATACTATATCCATATTTATATGTGGAAAATATAGAAGAAAATATAAATAGTGATAATGCAAAGTAATGCTTTTAAGAGGAAAATACACTGAGGGTCAATAATAACTAAAAAAAAGTTAACAAATGTTGATTTTGGTCATATTTAAAGCAATATGGAGAAAAATAGAGTGTTAGATAGCTAAAATGTGTATATTGACTAATATGCACACTTGAACAATAGTTAACTTCTATGTATACTAGATTTTGTTGACCGGCACGAACGGTTAGCAAATGGAGGAGTTCCCGAGTGGCCAAAGGGGGCAGACTGTAAATC